>JAIEQN010000419.1 GCA_019747685.1 Gemmataceae bacterium | reverse complement strand
AGAAGGGAGGGGTGGAAGACGGACGGGCGGTCTGGTCCCCCCTCTCCCCCCGGGGGAGGGGGTTAGGGGGAGGGGTCTGCCCCGCCCACTTCAACACCTGTTGGGTGCTGGCGACGGTGTTCGTCCGCCGGCGGACGGTCCGCTTGATCCGGTACGGGTGGCCCTCGATGGTGAAGTCGAACTCGACGGCCAGGGTGTTCGACTCCTTGTTGATGAGCTCGGCCGCGCTCTGGCTGCCGCCCCGGTGGTGGCCGAACAGGGCGAAGGTGACCGCATCAAAAATGCTCGACTTCCCGCTCCCGTTGGTGCCCGAGAGCATCCACAGGGGCGACCCGTCGAACCGGACCTCCTGCTCGTCCTTGTACGACAGGAAGCCGGACAGCTTGACACGCTGGGGGATCATGTCCACTCCCGGCTCGCCAGCCCGCTCAAGACTCGAAGTCCTTCAACAACTCGTCGGCCAGCACCAGGATGGCTTGCCGGTCGGCATCGGGGTGCTGGATCAGCTCCCGGCCGAGGTAGTCGCGGACGGTCTCGGCGAAGCTCAGCCCCTTCGGACCGTCCGGCCCGACCAGCGACGGCCCCAAAGCCCCCGTCTCCTGCCAGTCCCGGGCGTACCACCGGGGGAACAGTTGGTCCAGCTCCTTCAGCACGTCTTCGAGCGAGTCGGTCCCGGCCGTGTAGGTGATGTGCAGGTTCACCAGGTCCGTCTTGGCGTCCGGGCACTCGGCCTCGAGCCGCGGCAGGTCGGCGGCCGGCTCGCGGACCACCACCTCGTACACCGGGGTGGAGGGCAGGGGCAAGACGACGGGTTCGCCGTCCCGGCCGTCCGGCCCGACCTCGACCAACACGACGCCCTTTTGATCCGCCTGCTCGCCCAAGTCCATCCGCTCGATGCTGCCCGAGTAGCGGACGTGCGGGGCACCGACCGCCTGGGGCTTGTGGATGTGCCCGAGGGCGACGTAGTCGAACTGCTCGGGCAGGTCGCGGCCCTCGACGATCACGTCTTCCTGGTCGGTCAGCCGGAACAGGCTCGGGCCGATCTGCGACCCGTGGACGTGGACGTGGGCACTTAAAACCGCCGGGGCCTTCGGGTCGTACCGGGGGTGCTGGCGGATGTCCCGGAGGGCGTCGGCGAAGGCCGACACCAGGAGCTTGTTCTTTTCCTCGGGCGAGCCGTACTTCAGGCCCGCTTCGCCTTTGAGATACCGGCCCGGTGTGGGGTACGGCATCAGGACGAACTGCACGTCGTACCCGCCCATGCGGTCCTGAAGCCGCACGAACGTCGGGTCGGCGGCCAGGTAGAGCCGGCCGGGCGGGATGACCTCGCCCATCTTCCCGACGGCCGGGGCGGCCAGGGTCATGGCATGAACGAGCGTCTGGCAGAAGTTCTCGTTGTCGTGGTTGCCGGTCAGGGTCAGGATGGTCCCGCCGCCTTCGAGGAACGGCCGGAACACCTCCTGCCAGTGGCGGATGGTCTCGCGGAGGCCGTCCGGGCGGGCCAGCTCGCTGAACAGGTCGCCGGCGACCAAGAGCACGTCGACCCGCTCGGAGTCGCAGTACCCGGCCACCCGCTCGACGGCCCGGCGGAGGTCGTCGGTCCGGTCGACCCGGCCGAGCCGGTCGCCGAGGTGCCAGTCGGCGGTGTGGAGGATTCGCATCACCCGGCATTGTCCCGGGCGGCGGCCGAAGAATCGAGGTCAGTTGGCCGCGGGGACCGACCGGCGGACCCCGGGCCGTTGGCCGGGGCTGTGCCGCCGCGGGCCTTCAGCCCGCAACCACTCCCGGCCTGACGGGCCGGGTCAACGTCGCCCGGGGTGCCGCCCCGGGTCGAACCCGAAACATAACCGGACAGGCCGGCGACGACGCACCGCCCATCTCGTTGACGGTCGGCGGCCGGTCACGGCGGGCCGACGACGACGATGTAGTAGGTGTTCGCGTCCTTCCCGGTCGCCCAGACCCGCCCCTTCATCCCCTCCTGCCACATGGGGGGACCGTCCACGCCCGTGGACAAGAAGTCCCGGACGATGCCGGACCCGGCGGTGAGGAACCGAACCTTGTCGCCGAGGGGCCGGTTGATGAAGGTCCGGTCCACCCAGACGGTCAGGGTGCCGGCGTTGCCCGTGATCCCGAAGGCCGCGTACCCGGCGACGGTGATCTTGTCCAGGTTCGTCGCGCTCTTGATGTCGATGAGCACGCTGGAGCTGGGCGACCACAGGTGGAACGACTGGTTGACGATGATCTCCCCGGTCGGGTGGGGCGGCGGGGCCGGCGGGGGCGGCATGCCCGGCGGGGGCGGGCGGGGATGTTCCCGGGGCTGATGCTCGCGGTCCCGGTCCCGTCCTGGTTCGCCAGGTGGAGGTTGGCGTCCACCGTCCCGATCCCGACGATGCTCCCGCCGCGGATGCCCAGGACCGCCCCGTTGCCCAGCACCCGGGCGGTGGCGTCGGCCGGGAGTGACCCGGCGAGGACGAACGTCCCGCCCGACGGCTCGGCCTTGCCGACGACCTTCAAGACGCCCTTGTCGATCCGGGTGGTGCCGGAGGTGACGTAGTCGGCCACCAGGGTCGCCTCGGCCGCGGCGGTCGGCATCCCGACGGTCACCGCCCCGTTGTTCACCACGTCCAGCCGGGCCGGGTCGGTGGCGCCCAATCGGTCGGCGACGGTGGAAATGTCGAATCGCCCGCCGGCGTTGACCTGGATCTGAGACTTCGGCAGCCCCGCGGCGGGGGGCGGGACCTCCACGACCCCGCTGGTCCAGGTCAACAAGCCGTTCACGCTCACGGTGGCGTTCTCCTGCGTCCGGACGCCGGTCTCCGCTGCGACCTCGAATTGGGCGAACTTCGTGGCGTCGGTCCGTTGGACATCGACCGTGATGTCGTACAACCGGCCCTGTTCCCACAGGAACGACGAGTAGCCGGCCATGACCAGCGTGCCCTGGGGGGAGGGCGGCGCCGGTCGGCTGCCGCGAATGGTGGCCTGGCTGTTCATCTCGACAAAGCTGTCGTAATCGCTTCCCGCGATGGTCAGCCGGTTGAGCAGGAAGAGCGTCGAGGTGTAGCCCTGCCAGATTTTGACCCAGCGCACGGTTCTGGGTAAGTCCAGGATGCAGTCCTTGTTGACGCCGCTGGGGCCGGCCCGAAGCTCGACGCGGTCGTCGTTATCGTCCATCCCCGGGTAGTCACTGGACTGCGTGTTCCACTCCCCGGTTTCTTCATTCCTGACCTTCCAGTTGAGCTCGTTGATCCATGCCGGGTTGTTCCCGGGCGGGGCCCACAGGAAGGTCTTGGCCGCCGGGACCCAACGACCTTCGAGCTCTTCGACATCGAGCCTGGCCCTGGACATGATGAACACCTCGGACGGGGTTAGGTGACCTAGGCGGAGCGGTCGCTCGCCTCGCTGGCTACTTCGCCAGCACACGTACATAAACAGATTGCTGCCCCTTGATGGTGACCACGAGCCGGTCCGGGGTTAGGACCTCAATCGTCACCGTTCGGGTCCGGTTGAACCCCTCCTCGGCCATGTCCGACTGGAGGGTGAGGGCGTCCTCCTCGACCGCGTACGCCCCGTCCTGCGACCATGGCGGCTCGCCGGGGGTCCGGGTTTCGAACCGGTATCGGCCGCCCTTGGTGTACTCCCTGGTACTGATTTCACCCGGTGGGACGGTCCGGAAGTTCTGGTGTACCAGTTGCCACTTCCCGACCAGCAGGGACGGGTTGATCTTCGGCTTGGCCGGCTTCTCCCGCGGCGGCGGGGCGACCGGGAACGGGTCGGCCGCGGCCGCGAACCCGGCCGCCAGGAATAGGAAGACACCGGTCCGGAGAACGGAACTGCGGCGGACCATCGCGGACCCTCCGAGAGGAGGGGCGATCGGGACGGCCGGCGGGTAGGGAGTCCCGCTGGCGGATGGGACGGCTACGACGACCGGCCGTAGTCCGGAACGTGAAGGGACCGACTGGACGGGATGCTAAACGGCTGGTAATCACCACGCAAGAGAATTCTTGCGATTTGCCGAATTTCTTTTGCGGCTGCCGACGGTCGCGGACGGATAGCGACTCGGGTGTCGTCCCGAAATATCGTGCCCGGCCGAACCCGCCCGGCCGCCCTTCGCTAGCTCTTGAAGGGCGGCCGGGACGGCCGCGCTCCCAGGAGGGGCACCCGCTACTTCCCGCCCACCCCGATCCGGGCGGCTTGCAGAATCTCGCCGGTCGCGTCGTCCTGGACCAGGGCCACCACCCCGAGCTTGTCCAGGGCCAGTGGCCGGTCCGGCTTCGGGAACGGCCGCTCGGTCGCCGCGTACTCGTCCAGGTACTTCACCAGCCCCTTGCGGACCTCACCCAGGTCCACCGCGGCCGTGTGCCGGAACGCCCCCTCCTTGACCTCGACCCCGTCGGCCCCGCCCGGCATTGCCCGCACCACCTGATGGTGGAACCGGACCTTGTTCGACCCGACGTACTTGACCGTCTCCTCGACCACCACCAGCCGGAGCCGTGCCCCGGCCGGCGCCCCGGTCACCTCGGCCGCGATCTCCAGCTTGTCGCCGGAGCGGGTCGCGGTCCCCGACACCTTCACCGGCGACGCCTGTTCGAGCAGCCGGTTCAGGGCGGCCCGGTACTGGCCGAACTTCCCGGCCGCCGCCTCCATCGACCCGCCGCCGCCATTCTCCCGGGCCTCCTGCTTGCCGTTGAACACGGTCGTCGGGGTGCCGATCACCCCGGTCCCGGCCGCCGGGTCGTAGGGGAACAGCTTCTGGTAGTACCCCCACCGGGCCACCGCCGCCGGGTTGGTCAGCGGGTCCGGACCGGGGATGTGCAGGTGGTACTGGAGCAGCACCACGTCGGCCGGGCTGTACGCCTTCTGGGCGGCGTCGAAGGCCACGTCGGCGGCCACGCACGGCGGGCACTGGGCCCCGGTGAACAGCTCCAGCACGGCCACCCGGTTGGCCGCCGGGTCCTTCCGCCCGGGGTGGGCGTCCACCTTGAACGGCGGGACGGCCGCCAGGTACTCCTTGTCCAGGGCGGCGTCGAGGCTGTCGAGCTGCTCGCCGGCGGACTTGGCCTCGGCGTCCTTCCCGGCGGCTTCGAGGGCCGCCTTGTAGGTGGAGAGGATGTCGAACCGGGTGGCCGCCGGGTCCTTGTCGGTCAGCGCCCGGGCGACCGGGGCGATCGGCCCGAGGGCCAGGGCCGCGAACTCCTTCGACCGGACCAGGGTGTCGGCCAGCTCGACGGCCGCCGGCCGGCTGTACCGCGGCCCGTAGGGGGCCGCCTGCTTCACCACCAGGGCGGCCAGCTTCCCGGCCTCGGCCGGCGTGACCTTCGCCTTCTCGGCCGACCGGAGCAGGGCGACGGCCGCGTCCAGGGCGGCCGGGCTGTCCGGGTGCTTGCCGACCACCGCGCGGTACAGCCCCGGGACCCGCTCGTCGGCCGCCTTCTGGGCGGCGTCGGCCTCGGCCCGCAGCTCCTTCTTGCGGTCCGCGTCCTTCTCCTGCCGGAGCCGGTTGCGGGTCAGGGCGACCTGGTTGGCCAGCCCCTGGGCCTGCCGCATCAGCCGGGCCGCCGGGCTGGGGTCGGCCGGCCAGAGGTCGTCCCCGTCGGTCGGGGCGAGGACGGCCCGGCCGGCGAGCCGGTCGGTCCCGAGGGTGCCGCGGACCGGGCCGCCGGCGGCCGGGTTCGGCCCGGCCACGAACGTCCGGTCGCCCAGGTCGCGGGTGACCAGGTTCCCCTTCGGGTCGGCCAGGGTGCGGAGTTCGGAGACGGTGAACGTCAGCCGGCCGTCGGCGGCCTTGAAGTCGGTGACGGTGACGGCGGCCGTCGGCGGGCTGGCGACCACGGCCGCCGACGGCGTCCCGCCCTTCGTCTCGACCTTGAGGACGCAGACGGCCCCCTCGCCGAGGGCGTTGACGGTGCTGAGGCGGTAGAGGCCGTCGGGCAACGGAGGCGGGTCGGCCGGGCGGGCGAGCGGGACGGCGGCGGCCAGCACGGCCGCGGCGAGGAGCGAGCGACGGACCATGGCAGCGGGCCTCGGTGGGGCGGGCGCCGGCCGGGGAGAAGGGACGGGGCCGGTGCGCCGCGGGGCGGGAGGGACCGGTGATTGGTATATGCCGGGGCCGGGCCACCCGACGGACCACTCACCGGCCCGGCAGAACCGGCGGCCGGCCCCCGGCTCGTGCCGGGCCTCAAATCCACAATCCCGGGAAAAAGTATTTTGCGATCGGATCGTCCGGTTTTATCATCGTCCACGGCCGGGCGGCCGTCCCGCCCGGCGTCTACCCCGACCGCCCCGCCAACGGCACGAGCGCCCGGGCCGGTGAGGCATCTTGAGGAGTAGAGCATGTCGCCTTCGTCCACCGTCCGGCTCCGTGCGGCCGTCCTGGCCGTCGCCGGCGGGCTGGCTACCGCCGGCCCGGCCCGGGCCCAGTCGATCGACCCGTTCTACGCCGGCAGTTACACCCTGACCGACTTGGGCGGCCCGCCCGGGCTCCCGGGACCGTTCGGCGGGCTGACGTTGCTGGCCGGGGACCTGAACACCCTGCTGATCGGCGGGAGCGCCAACACCGTCGACGGGGCGATCTACTCGGTCCCCGTCGTCCGCGGGGTCGGCGGGCACATCACCGGGTTCGGGGCGGCCTCGTTCTTCGCCGCCGCCCCGCTCATCGACGGCGGGCTGAGCTACGGCCCGGGCGGGGTGCTGTTCTACACCGGGTTCCCGGACAACCTCCTCGGCCCGATCAAGCCGGGCAGCGCGGCCCCGGACCGGGTCGATACCCTGGACCCCGGGCTGGCCTCGGTCGGCGGCCTCGCGCTCGTCCCGGCCGGATACCCCGGGGCCGGGCAGTTCAAGCTCCTGTCCTACGGCCAGGACACCACCGCCACCGCCACCCCGGACGGGGCCGGGACGTACGACATCAGCGGGTACGTGTTCGGGCCGACCCTGGAGGGCGGGCTGGAGGGGATCGCCTACGTCCCGTTCGGGTCGGACCTGTTCCCGAACCCGAGCGCCCTGGTCAGCGAGTGGTTCGCGAACAAGGTGGCGACGTACGAGCGGGACGCGAACGGGGACCCAATCCCCGGCACCCGCCGGCTGTTCATCGACGGGCTGACCGGGGCCGAGGGGGCGCTGATCGACCCGATCACCGGCGACTTCCTGTTCTCCACCTTCATCTTCGGCGGCGGGGACCGGGTCATCCGGGTCAGCGGGTTCGCCCCGGTGGCCGTCCCGGCCCCGCCGGCGGTGGTGCTGGCGGCGGTCGGCGGCCTCGGCCTGCTCGGCGGCCGGCAGCTCCGCCGGAAGGTCGCGGGCTGACCGGCACCGACCCGAACGACCACCGGCCGGGCCGCCCTCCCCGTGGCCCGGCCGGGTCAGAGGGCGAGTTCGTCCGGCGAGTTGATCCGCAGGACCTGGGGCAAGGCCGCCCCGAGCCGGGCGAGGTCGGCCTCCGCCCGGATGCGGGCCTCGACCTCCGGCGGGACCGCCCCGAACTTCTCCCGGAGGAGGCCCAGAAGGGCCTCGCGGGCGCCCTCGGCCCGGCCCTCGGCCCGGAACTCCTCGCGGAACTGATTCCGGAGGCTGTCGGCGAGGAGCTGATAGAACCGCGTATCTTTGAGTTCGATCATGCCCTGAACCCCCGCGATGAGCCGCAGCAATTCCGCCTCATCATACCGCATCCCGAGGAGTTGAAAACCGCAACCCATCACCACCCCGCGGGCGTTCTCGGCCGGCACCTCCCGTTCGACCCGGCGGGCCAGCCGGCCGACCACCTCCGGCAGCCGCGGCTCGGCGTCGTCGGTCAGCAGGGCGAGCGGGGCCAGCCCCAGCCCGCCGGCGAGCAGGTCGTCGGCCCGCTGCTCCCACACCGGCACCGTCCGGTACTCGAACCGGTGGTACACGTGCCCGGTCTCGTCGGCCCGGGTGACGACCCCGGTCAGGCCGGGCCGGGCCTCCCGCCGCAGCAGCAGCACGACCGTCCGGACCGGGCCGTCGTACCGGGACCCGAGCAGCACGTTGTACAGGAGCAACCGGCCGGGGAGCGTCTCGTCCCGGCTCGACTGGACCTCGAGGTGGAGCAGGCCCGTCGCCGGGGGGCGGAGCCGGAACACCTTGTCGGCCGCCGGCTGGACGACCGACAGGTCCGGGTCGAGCGGGTCGGCGGTGACGCCGGCCGGCAGCCCGACGAGCGGGGCCAGCCAGCCGACCCAGTCCGGGCCGCGGGTGTCGAGGAGTTGCTTGATCGCGGCGTCGTACGGTCCGGGCATGGGCGACCCCGGTGGTCAGTACATGTCCAGAATCCACTCGCCGCCGTTGGCCGGGCTGCGGACGATCCGGTGGTTCGGCATGTCGATCACCAGTTGCAGGTGTTCGAGCGGCATCTGCCCGATCAGCACCGGGCAGCCGTCGGCCACCTCCATCGGCTCCAGCACGATGTCCCGGCCGAGGATGGTCAGCCGGACCGGGTCGTAGACGTTGACCTGGTACTCGCCGGTCGTATTCTGCGACCGGCGGGAGCGGACGGGGGTGTCCAGCCCGAGCTGCCGGAGCATGCTCGTCGGCAGCCCGAGCGTCGAAGCCCCGGAATCGACCAGCGCGTCGGTGATGACGAGCCGGCGGATCTGATCGGCGGCCAACTCACCGCGGCGGGCGCGGAGTTGGTCGTCCACGTTCTCGACCGTCGCCTCGCACGTCACCCGGCCCATGTCGATGAACTCCACCACGGCACGTCCCCCCGCGGGCGTTTCCGGCATTGTACCGGCACTCTCGACCGACCGCGAGCGTCAGCCGTCGAAGTCCCAGACGACTACCTTGCCGGTGTCGCTGCCGGCCGCGCAGAGGGTGCCGTCCGGGCTGAACGCCACCGACCGCAGCCGCCGATGTCCCAGGTGTACTGCCGGGCCGGCTCCCACGTCGTCGTGTCCCAGAGGGTGACGAGGGCGTCGTTGCTGGTCGTCGCCAGCCGCCCGCTCGGCCAGAAGGCGAGGTCGGTGAAGTGCTTCGGGGACGTGGTCAGCCGCCGGACCAGCTCCGACTCGGGCTGGTCCGAGTCGGTGGTGTCGAACGCCCGGTCGCCGCGGGGCGGGACGAACCGGCCGGTCCGGACGGGGTCCGTCCCCGTCCGGACCGTGTGAGGCCGGGTCAGGCCCCGGCCGCCCGCCGGCGGCGGAGGCGGGCCAGCAGGCCGGTCGCCAGGCCGGTCCCGGCCAGGGCCAGGGTGGTCGGCTCCGGGACGGCCGCGGTGTCGGCCGGGATGGCCAGCGCGAGCCAGAAGTTCTCGCCGGTGTTCCCCACCAGGGTCTGGGCCCCGGTCGTCGGGTCGATCGTGTACACGTTGCCGCTACCGTCCAGGCCGTACAGTGTACCCGACCCGTCGAAGTCGATTGCGGCCACGAACCCGGTGATCGTCCCGACCGCGGTGGTGACCCCGGTCGTCAGGTCGATCCGCTGGAGGGTCTGGAAGGTCGGGGTGTCGGTGACGATGAACCCGGTGGTCGCGTTCTGGACGGCGAACGCCCGGGTCGGGCCGTCGGCCACGTCGCTGGTCACCACCGGGGTCGGGACGGCGGTCGCCGTGTTGATCGAGTAGATGGTGGTCGGGGTGTTGAAGTCGGCGGCGAGCAGGGTGGACCCGTTGAAGTCCATGCCCTCGATGTTCCCCAGCCCGGTCGAGCCGATGAACGTGGCCGCCCCGGTCCCGGTGTTGATGCTGTACAGGTTGCCCCCGGTGTCCGCCCCGTACAGCGCCCCGCCCGGGGAGACGGCCAGGGATTCGAAGAACCCGGCCCCGGTCGGCCCGATCAGGGTGGCCGTCGCCGTCCCCAGGTCGATCGAGAAGAGGTTCTGGCTGGTGTCGATGGCGTACCCGATCGGGGCAGCCGTCACCCGGGCCGGCGCCGCCAGGGCCAGGGTGGCCGCGACGGCCGCGGCCCAGAAACCACGCATCCGAATCATGAGCCGATCACTCCCGGTATGAGTCCGGCCCGCCCCGCCCCCGGCACCGACAGTGGCGCCGGGGTGAACCGGCGGGGCGAGCCACCGCCGACCGGCGGCCCCGGGCCGCCGGTCGGGTGGGGGTGAGGGTAACAGGCCGGGGGTTGGCCGCAAAGGAAAATCCGGAAATTGTCCGACCGGGCGGGCAAGTTCAGGCCCCGCCGGAGCGGCCGGGGCCGCGGCCCGCCGATGCCGCTCAGTACGCCCGGGCGAAGACGACCCGCCGGGCCGACGGCTTGCCCGTGAACGGGCACGTCCCCGGCTCCTGCGGCCCGTCGAACGGCAGGCAGCGGATCGTCGCCTTGAACTCCTTCTGCACCCGGTCCTCCGTCTCCCGGGTGCCGTCCCAGTGGGCCAGCACGAACTTCAGCGCCTCGGCCCCGGCCTCGTCCCCCTCCTCCCGGGCCGGGAACAGGGCCTTGAACTCGTCCAGGGTGTCGGCCGTCGTCGTCTGCTTCTCGCGGAACGCCTTGGCCCGGTCGAACAGCCCCTTCTGGATGTCCCGCAGCAGGCCGTCGATGTGGGCCGCGGCCCCGCCGAGCCCCACCCCGAACTGCTTCCCCTCCTTGCCCGGCACGTCCCGCCGGGCGACGGCACACGCCCCCTTCTCCAGGTCCTTCGGGCCGATCTCCACCCGCACCGGCACGCCCCGCAGCTCGTGCTCGGCGTACCGGAAGCCCGGCTGCTTGTCGAACATCCGGTCGATCACGACGGAGATCGGCTCGTAGCCGTAGAAGTCGTCCCGCGGCAACGCCCGCAGTTCGGCGGCGATCTTCTCGGCGGCGGCGATGGCCGGCGCCCGCTCGGTGTCGTTGCGGCCTAGCGGGCAGATGACCACGTGCGTCGGGGCCAGCCGGGGCGGGACGACGAGGCCGTTGTCGTCCGAGTGCGTCATGAGGAGGCCGCCGATGAGGCGTGTCGAGACGCCCCAGCTCGTCGCCCAGGGATGTTCTTCCTTGTTCTTCTCGTCCCGGAACGTCACGTCGAACGCCTTCGAGAAGTTCTGCCCGAGGAAGTGGCTGGTCCCGGCTTGCAGGGCCTTCCCGTCCTGCATCATGGCCTCGATGCAGAGGGTGTAAATCGCCCCCGGGAACTTCTGGCCGTCGGTCTTCGGCCCGACCAGCACCGGCATCGCCATCCACTCCTCGGCGAACCGCCG
>JAIEQN010000087.1 GCA_019747685.1 Gemmataceae bacterium | reverse complement strand
GCCCAGCCGGCGGCGACGCGGACGGGTCGGCCAGGGCCGACGCCGGGCCGTCCTTCGGCGGGGCCGGCGTCACCGCCCTCGGGGCCGCGACCGGCGGCGGGACCGGCGGGAACTTGACCGGCGGGTCGAGGGTGATCGGGTCCATCCGTGGCACCGCCTGGTTTTAGGACACGCGCTTCGCCACCCGCAGCTTGGCACTCCGCGACCGCGGGTTGCGGGCCTGCTCGTCGGCCCCGGCCTCGACCGGCTTCCTGGTCACCGGCTCCCACACCCCGGCCGCCCGGAAGGCGTGCTTCACCCGCCGGTCTTCGAGCGAGTGGAAGCTGATGACCCCGGCCCGGCCGCCCGGCCGGACCACCTTCGGCAACGCCGCCAGCAGCCGGTCGAGCGACCCGAGTTCGTCGTTCACCGCCACCCGCAGGGCCTGGAACACCCGGGTCGCCGGGTCGATCCCGCCGGACCGCGGCACGCTCCGCCGGACCACGTCCGCCAAGTCGGCGGTCGTCTCGAACGGCTTGGCCTGCCGCCGCTCGGCGATCCTTCGGGCCACCCGCCGGCTGTGTCGCTCCTCCCCGTACTCGTAAAAGATGTCGGCGAGGGCCCCTTCGCTTAGCTTGTTCACCAAGTCGGCGGCCGTCTGTCCCGATGTCGGGTCGAGCCGCATGTCGAGCGGACCGTCCTGCCGGAAGCTCAGCCCGCGGGCCGGGTCGTCCACCTGGTCCGACGCGAACCCGAGGTCCGCGAACACCCCGTCAACTGCTTCGACGCCGAGGTTCCGCAGCACCTCGGGCAGTTGGTCGAAGTTCGCCCGGACGAACGCGGCCGGCAACCCGTCGAGCCGCCGCCGGGCCTTCTCCAGCATCCCGGGGTCCTGGTCGAGGGCGATCAACCTGCCGGACTCACCCAACCGTTCGGCGATCAGCCGGGCGTGGCCGCCGCCGCCGGCGGTGGCGTCGACCCAGACCTCGCCGGACTTCGGGTCGAGCCGGGCGACGACCTCGGCCGGCAGGACCGGGACGTGCCGGGCGTCATCGGGCGGGGACATACGCGGGCCGGGGAAGGGGGTCAAGGCGGACTGGTCACGCCATGTTACTACCCGGGTGCCGGAACGAGGTGGGCACTTGCACGTCCCACCGGGAGGGCTAGAACACCGGTGTGAACTTACCCGGGTCGGCGGCCATGTCCTGCTGCTTGGAGTACGAGCCGGGCGTGGTACTGGGCTTGGAACGGGCCGGCCCGCCGGCGGCCGAACCCGTCCCGGCCGACGTCTGGCTCTCCCCGGCCGACCCCGCGGCCTACTACTACCCGTCGGCCGGTCTGGCCCTGCGGCGGTACTACTGCCCGCCCGGGGATGAGCCGCGGGTTCTAGCCGAACTGCTTTCACGCCCCCGTACGGTCTCGGCCAGCCTCAACTACGCCGGGACGACGGCCGCGGTCGGGGGTGGCGTGGGGCCGGCGGGCACCCCACGGTACTTCCTTGACGCCGAGCTAACGGGCCACACCGACGATCACGACCTGCTAGGCGGCAAAGGTCCACCCGTGCGCCCGGTGTTCGACCGGCTGGGCGTCTGCCAGCCGCCGCCCGCCGACGGGGCCACGGTGGTCGCGGTCGTGGACTGCCACCTGAGCCACGCGCGGGGGGTCGTTTGGCAACTCCGCAACTCGCTCGCTACCGCGACCGCACGCCCACCGACCGTTCTGGCGGTCGTCACGAACCTTCAATCGGACCTCTGGACGATCGCCCAGCTCGTACTCGCCCTGTGCGAAGTTCGGCAGCCGATCGCGGTGGTCAACCTGTCGATCGACCTCGGCCAGCTCTGCGGGGCTCTCGCCCCCGGGACGGCCGACCCGCTCGTGCCCGCGGCGGCCGTCCAGTACTCGTTCCCGTTCTTCACCTCCTGCCTCGACACGTTCCTGGGTTCGCGGGTCGGACGACAGACCGCAGCCCCTGTGGTCGTGGCGGCCGCCGGGAACCGATCGGACGGCGGGCGGCGATGGCGGCTCGGATATCCGGCCAGCCTCCCGGATGTCGTCGCGGTCACCTGCTCGGTGGAGCACCCGGATGGCGGGCTGTCGCCGCTGGTCGATCGGCCCGCGGTCGGCCCGCTCAAGCCGTGCTTCGCGGCCGACGTCGCCCAGTTCCCTCCTGAGCTGAAGAGTAGGGTCGATGCCGGCAGCCAGCCGGATTGGACGTCGTACGCCGCGGCGGCGTTCTCCGGCCGGCTCGCCGGCTCCGACCCGGGGCCCGAACCGGGGGTGATTGCCGCGATCGCCCGGCTGTGGGGCTCCGGCGAAGACCTCACGCCGGTCACGGACGCGGGTGCATGGCTCCCGACTCCGCTTCGGTCCCTGTCACCCAAACGGGGTACTAACGGAGCTCCCCCGTCGGGCTGTTTCCGGTCTTTACTGGGGGTGTTGCGCACGGCCCTCCGCCGCGAGTTCGTCCTGACCGGCTCGGCGGCCTTCGTCGAGCGGCAGGCGGGCAAGGCGGCGAGGAAGACGCCCCGCGACCTGTTCGAGTGTGTCGGCGACCTCGACCTGCTCTACACCGGGCGGCCGCTCGGCGACGACGAGTGGACCGTCGTCGGGCGAACCGTTCGTGAGTGGGCGGTCAACCTGGCTCCCGGGTGGGAGCCCCCCGAGCGGTGGGTCAGCTACCACCACATCCGGACCTGGGCCGGCCCGCTCTACCTGTTCCAGTGCGTCATCCCGGACGCCCAGCTCTTCGTCACCGAGGGCGGGGACATCGGCCCGTGGGGAATCGATGCGACCGGGGACGACGGACTGCCATTGGTGTTCGTCCCGCCGGACGCGGTCTGGCGGCTCAACCCCCAAGTCCGGGGCGGGACGGCCGGGGTCGCGGACGGGCTACTCATCTACCTCAACCGGCTGGCGCTGGAGGCGAGACTCCGGGTGAGCGGCGTCAAGGGCCACCCGGCCTGGCTCGGCTACCCGAGCGGGGAGCTGATCGACCGGCTGCGCCGGCGGTTCGCCCCGGCCGTCGACGGCTTGACCGGTGCCGACATGGCACGTCGGGCGTTCGGCGACCCGCGCCCGCCGTGGACCGGTCGGGAGCAACCGGCTCCGCGGCTCCGCGGCCGGATCGAGCGGGTTCGACAGCATAGGAAGTCGGAGTCCTTCGGCTCGACCTGGCCCGGGCTGGCCGCGGCGCTGGATTTCGTATGCGACGCCCTCGAACGAGGCGAGTGGCTCGACAACCGTAGTCCGACCGGAGGCTGACATGACGCTGCGCATCGAACCGGCCTGCCCCGACCCGCGGGTCATCCAGGGGGGGGCGGGCGTGGGCATGACGGCCGTCCCGGCCGAACCCAGCCTGCCCGACCTCAGCCCCGACCTGCTCGGGAGCTTGGTCGAGCAGTTCCTGAACCTGGCCCGGGGAACGGCGGCCCGGGTCCCGTCCGGACAGGTGGTGCGGCTGGAGGTCGGGGCGACCCTCGGGGTCCAGGTCGGCGGTGGGTGGTTCTGGTTCCTGCAGGTGAAGGGCGAGGGGTCGGTCAAGCTCTCGACCGATGTAGTCGGGAGCGGGCCCTCGGCGTAGCGGCCCGCACCGTACCCCGGCCGGGCGTCATCTGATAAGATGGACCGAACAACTCGTGACCCCGTGGGTTGGCCCTCCGCCACGGTAAAAACAAGGAGCCAGCGATGCCGGCCGTTCTCGACGACGTTTCCGCCGAAATCCTCGACCTCAAGAAGCAACTCGGGGCCACCATCCTGGCCCACTACTACCAGGACGGCGAGGTCCAGGCCCTGGCCGACATCACCGGCGACAGCCTGAAGCTGGCCCGGGAGGCCACCAAGGTCGACTCGCCGGTGATCGTCTTCTGCGGCGTGCTGTTCATGGCCGAGACGGCCAAGATGCTCAACCCGTCGAAGACCGTGCTGCTGCCGGACCTGGCGGCCGGGTGCAGCCTGGTCGACGCCTGCCCGGCCGACAAGCTGGAGCGCTACCAGGAGAAGCTGCGGATCAACGGCCGGAAGTTCCAGACGGTGTGCTACATCAACAGCTCGGCCAAGGTCAAGGCGCTGTCGGACTGGGTGGTCACGTCGGGCAACGCCGAGGACATCGTCCGGAACAAGGTCCCGGCCGGGTACGAAATCCTGTTCGTCCCGGACAAGCACCTGGGCCGGTATTTACAGGAGGTGACGGGCCGGGAGATGATCCTGTGGGACGGGTCGTGCATGGTCCACGAGGTCTTCAGCGTCGGCGACCTGTTGAAGATGCGGCGGCGGCACCCCGGGGCGAAAACGATCGCCCACCCGGAGTGCCCGCAGAACATCCTGGAGCTGTCGGACTTCGTCGGCGGCACCGAGGCGATGCTGAAGTACCTGGGCGGGTTCGGCCGGCCGACGGAGTTCCTCGTGGCCACCGAGCCCAACATGCTGTGGCAGTTCCAGCGGCGGTTCCCGCAGCACACGTACTTGCCGGTGCCGGGGATCACCTGCGCGTGCAACAACTGCCCGCACATGGCCCGGAACACCCTGGAGAAGATCCGGGACTGCATGGTGAACCGGGAGCCGGAAATCCGCTGGCAGCCGGAGTTCGACCGGGCGAAGGACGTGCTGGCCCGGAGCCTGCTGAACCCGCCGGCCACGGCCCCGGTCCAGCCGGCCGGAGACTGACGACTACCCCGGAAGGAGCCGCCCGATGCCGCCGCTCGTGCCGACCCGGTTCCTGGTCCGCGTCGCCCACCCGTGCCCGTATGTGAAGGACGTGCCGGGCGGTGACGACGCCGACCACCTGGTCGACCTGCCGGAGGCCGCCCGGCTGGACAACCTAGCCGCCCTCGACGGGCTGACGGACTTCGCCGACGTGCGGCTGGGGTGGAACGAGTTCGGGCTGGCGGTGCAGGCGACCGTGACGGGCAAGGCCGAGGCCCCGGCCGGGGACGCCGGCCGGCCGCGGTCGTCGGACGGGCTGACCCTGTGGGTGGACACCCGGGACGCCCGGACCAGCCACCGGGCCAGCCGGTACTGCCACCAGTTCCACCTGCTGGCGGCCGGCGGCGGGCCGGACCAGGAGGACCCGGCCTTCTTCCAGGCGAAGATCAACCGGGCGTTGCAGGACGCCCCGCTGTGCAACCCGGCCGACGTGCCGTTCCGGATGCTGAAGGTGAAGGGCGGCTACCGGCTGGAGGCGTTCCTCCCGGCGGCCGTCTTGACCGGGTTCGACCCGGCCGAACACCCCCGGCTGGGGGTATACTACGCCGCCCACGACCACGAGCGGGGCGACCAGTACCTGGCCGTCGACGGGAACTTCCCGTTCGCCGACGACCCGTCCCTGTGGGTGGTCCTGGAGCTGGTGAAATGACGGGGGCGGCGGGCCGGCCCGCCGCCCCGACGTGGCGGCGTGCGACCGCGATCAAGCCCCGTAGTCGATGTCCTCGGGGTTGTTGATCTTGTTGGCCATGATGAACTGCTTGCGGCCCTCGACCTCCTCCCCCATCAGCGTCCGGAACAGCTCCTCGGCCCGCTGGGCGTCGGTCATCGTCACCCGCAACAGCGTCCGGTTCTTCGGGTCGAGGGTGGTCGCCCACAGCTCCTCCGGGTCCATCTCGCCCAGCCCCTTGAACCGCGTCACCGTGATCCCCTTCTCGCCCAGCCGGCGGATCTCGCCCACCAGCTCCCGCAGGTCGGCCAGTTCCTTCCGGGCGGAGTTCCCTTCGAGGACGAACCGGACCGGCGGCTCCCGCCCGGCCACCCGCGGCAGCGGCACCAGGTCGGCCGGCCCGAACCCCATCCCCTTCAGCTTGCCCAGCGACCGGTTCAGCGCCCGCACCTCGTGCCACTCGTCCAGGGTGTACCGGGCCGAGTCGTCGGCCCCGGCCTCGGGGGCCAGGTCGTCGGCCAGTTCCAGCTCCTTCCCGTGCTTCTCCTTCATGACCGCCCGGAAGCCGCTGACCTCGTCGGTCGAGTAGAACCACTCGTCCTTGCCGCGGAACCGGACGTGGTACGCGGGGAAGACGCCGTCCTTGGCCCGCGGCAGAAACCCGGCCAGCGTGTGCCCCCGGCGTTCCAGGCTGACCGCCGCCGTCTCGACCTCGTTCAAGACCGGGACGAGCTTACCCAGGGCGTCGCCGGAAACCGACATCGCCGACTCGCGCCCCGCGGTCGCCAAGACGTTCAGCGTCGCGTCCTTCAGGCCCCGGGCCATCAGCTCCTTCGTCATCTCCTCCCGGGTGGCGACGAACCGGGCCTCCTTCTTCTGCGTCACCTTGAACAGCGGCGGCCGGGACACGAACACGTGCCCGTCCTCGACCAGCTTCCGCATCTGGCGGAAGAAGAAGGTCAACAGCAGCGTCCGGATGTGCTGGCCGTCCACGTCGGCGTCGGTCAGGATGACCACCTTCCCGTACCGCACCTTGCTCACGTCCTCGACGTTGTCGATGTCGATCCCGACGGCCGCGATCAGGGCCGCGATCTCCTTGTTCGACAGGAGCTTTTCCAGCCGGGCCTTCTCGACGTTGAGCACCTTCCCCCGCAGGGGCAGGACGGCCTGGAACATCCGGTCCCGGCCGCTCTCGGCGCTGCCGCCGGCCGAGTCGCCCTCGACCAGGAACAGCTCGCTCCGGTCGCGGTCGCGGGTGGTGCAGTCCATCAGCTTGCCGGGCAGCCCGCCGCCGCCGAGGATCGTCTTGCGGTCGCGGATGGCGTCCCGGGCCTTCTTGGCGGCGATCCGGGCCTCGGCCGCGGCGGCGATCCGCTTGCAGATCCGCTGGGCGTCCTTCGGGTTCTTCTCCAGGTACCCGGTCAGGGCCTCGTACACCACGCTGGAGACGATCCCCTCGACCTCCGGGTTGTTCAGCTTCACCTTGGTCTGGGACTCGAACAGCGGGTCCGGGTGGCCGAGGCTGACGACGGCCGTAAGGCCCTCGCGGAAGTCGTCGCCCCGCAGCTCCAGCCCGTCCTTGAACAGGTTCTCCCGCTTGCCGTAGGTACTGACCGCCCGGGTGATCCCGCCCCGGAACCCCGACAGGTGCGTCCCGCCGACCGGGTTGTAGGCGTTGTTGGTGTAGCACCGCTCGATCTTCTCCTCGCCGGCGGTGTACTGGAACGCCACCTCGACGGTGACGCCCTCGACCTCCTTGAGGATGTAGACCGGCGGGTGCTCGGGCGTCTCCCCCTGGTTCAGGAAGACGACGAACTCGGCGATCCCGCCCTCGAACCGGAAGGACTCGGACCGGCCGTCCCGCTCGTCGGTCAGGCTCAGCGACAGCCCCTTGTTCAGGTAGGCGATCTCCCGGAACCGGTCGGCCAGGACCTCGTAGTCGAACGTCACCTCCCCGAACATCTCGGGGTCGGGCTTGAAGGTGATGGTAGTCCCGGTCTTCCCGTCCGGGGCCGGGCCGAGGTCCTGCAGGTCGCCCGACTTGTACCCCCGCTCGAACTCCATCTTCCACACCCGGCCGTCCCGCCGGACCTCGGCCTCGGCCCACTCCGACAGGGCGGTCATGGCCTTGGCCCCCATCCCGTGCAGCCCGGCCGACACCTTGTACGCGGCGTTGTCGAACTTGCCGCTCGTCCCGGCGACGGTCAGGGCCTCTTCGAGGGTGCTCCGGCCGGTCCCGTCCTTCACCCCGACCGGGATGCCCCGGCCGTTGTCGGCGACGGAGATCGACCCGTCGGTGTGGATCGCCACCTTGATCTGGGTGCAGTAGCCCGCGAGGGCCTCGTCGACCGAGTTGTACACGACCTCGTAGACGAGGTGGTGGAGCCCGGCGGCCTGGGTGTTGCCGACGTACATCCCGGGGTTCTGGCGGATGTGGGCGGCGTCCTTGAGCGTCTTGATGTGCTCGGCCGTGTACTCCCCCACGGCCGGGGCGGCTGCGTCGGTGCTCATGAATCGTTCCTAGGTGAGGTACTCGACGTGATCGAGCATGTCGTCGGCGGTCAGTACGCCGAACAGGATCAGCAGGTCGCGGATCAGCCGGCGGAGATCGTACTGGTACCGGTCCGGGTCGCAGTACACGACCCCGGCGAACGGCTCGCCCCGGGACAGGAAGTCGGCCGCGTGCGTCAAATAGTCGCGGTCGTGGGTGACCACGGCCCGGCCGTCGGCGGTCGCGTACCGCAACTGCCCGTCGTCCGGGTTGCCACACGTCCCGGCCTCGTGGGCGGTGCGGACATCGGCCCCGTGTCGGCGGAGGGCGTCGGCGGCCGCGTTCGGCATGTGCTGGTCGAAGTAGAACCGAACCGGGTTAGTCACCGAACCGCTCCCGCAACTCGTCCAACAGCCCCGGATTCCGGGCGAGGGCATCCCGGAGTTTCGACGGCTGCGTCCGGCCGAACTCCGCGGCCGCCCGGTGGGCCTCGAAGTCGGCCGCGATCTCGTCCGGGTGGTCGTGGGCGTAGGCGAGGGCGGCGTACACGTCGGCCAGGGTGATACCGGGAAACTCCTCGACGATCCGGGCCGGCGACCAACCGCCGTGGTCGTGCCAGCCGACGATGTCCATCACCCGGATGCGGTGGCCGGCGATCCGGGCCCGGCCGCCGCAGGTCCCTGGCGTCTTCTCGATGTGTTCCTTGCTCACGGTCGTCATGATGCACCTCGCAGGCGTCGATCTTACCACGCCCCGGCCCGGAACTTGAGGTCGGTGAGCGGCACCCCGGGCAGGGCCGTCCGGAGCTTCCCGAGCAGCCCCCGCTTGTGGAACTGGGCCAGCTCCTGCAACAACACCGCACCCTTCACCTCGACCTCCAGCACCCCCCGCCGGACGCCCAACACCCGGGTTTCCCGGGCCACCGCCGGGCCGGCCGCCGCGGCCCACGCCCCTTCGAGCCGCTGCCGGTCGGTCTTCCGCCCCCACCCCCGGGACGTGAACAGCCGGCCGAGGATGTCGGATAAGTTCTCCGGCCCTTTGTTGCCCCCGTCGCTCATCGGGATCGAGTTTCGAGTTTGGAGTTTCGAGTCTAAAGTTGGAAACCCCGGTCGGAGGTCATCCACCCGCGATCACCACGCCACAACTCGAAACTCCAAACTCGAAACTCGAAACTACCCGGCCAAAGGCATGACCAGGTACTGGTAGGTGTCCCCGCACCGGAACAGGGCCGGCCGGGACCCGTCGGTCATCTCCAGCGTCACCGTCGGCTCGTCCTCGACCGCCCGCAGGAACTCAACCAGGTACTGCGGGTCGAAGGCGATCTTCACCTCCGGGCCGTCGTACTCCGGGAGCGGCAGCTCGACCTCGCTGGAGCCCGTCTCCGCCCCCCGGGCCTGCATCGTCACCCGGCCCGGCTCGAACCCCATGTCCACCCGCTTCGACTCGTCGTCGGTCATGATGGCCGCCTGCCGGACCCGGCTGAGGAACGGCCCGACCGGCAACGGCACCTTCACCCCGGCTCCCTTGCGGGTCTGGCCGATGATGTCCCGGTACGGCGGGTAGCGGCCCTCCACCAGCCGGGTGTAGATGGTCGCCCGGTCGGTCTGGAACAGGGCCTCGTTCGGCCGCAGGGCCACCCGCACCAGCTCGCCGTCGTCGGTCAGGTTCCGCTCCAACAGGCCGATCGCCTTCGCGGGCACCAGGTGCGACCCCTTGGTCGCCTCGGGCGGGCCGAACAGGGCCGCCGGCCCCTCGCACACCGCCAGCCGCTTGCTGTCGGTGGCCACCAGCCGGGCCGTCTTGCCGTCGGCTTCCCACAGGACGCCCGACAGGGCGAACCGGGTGCTGTCCTTCTTGTCGGCGGCGAACGCCGTGCGGCGGATCATCGCCCGCAACACCCCGGCCGAGACCTCGTGGTACTTGCCGCCGTCGTCGAACCCCGGGAAGTCCGGGAACTCCTCCACGGGATACCCCGGCATCTCGAACCGGCTGGTCCCGCACTTCACCTTCGTCCCGTCGTCGGTGCTGTCCAGGCTCAGGTCGTCGTCGGTGCTCTCGCGGAGGATCTGCGTCAGTTGGGCGATCGGCAGGATGGCCGACCCGTCCCGGCCGACCTCGATCCCCCGCAGATCGTACCGGATGCCGACCTCGGTATCGAACGCCACCAGGGTCAGGCCGTCGCCCTCGGCCGTCGCCTTGACGTTGCTGAGGACCGGCTTGGTGGTCCGGGCGGCGACGGCCGCCGAGACCAGTTGGCAGGCGGTCAAGAGCCCGTCCCGCCGGCACGTCACCTTCATGGGAACCTCCTCGCCGTCCTGGCTCGGTTCTGGGTCCGGGTCCGTGGCCTACAGAGATACCTTCATTTCCTGAGTTTCAACACATAGTAGCCGTAGTAAGGCGGGCCAGGTTTCTGGCGCGCGAGCCGGGGCGATGCCCGTAACCCCTGCCCTTCGCAGCCGTTCCCGCTCCGGCTCGGCTGTGGAAAACCCGGCGCGCCGGTGGCGCGCCCCGGTCGTCCTGTGCCGCGCCGTTCTGGGCCCCTGTTCACGCCACCCGACCCGACCGCCCGCGCGCCACCCGTCGAAGCCGGCGCGCCACCGGCGCGCCACGTTTCCCACAGGGTTCGAGACCCCTCCCCCGCGGGCGAGCTGGGGTGCCGGCGAGCCGGGAGCGTGAGCGACCGGAGTTCCGAAGCTCCGGTCGCTCACGCTCCCGGCTCGCCATTGGGTTTCCTGTGCATCAGCTCAGCTCCTGCCGCAGCCGCTCGGCCTCTCCCCGCAGCTCCTCGTCCGCCTCGATCTTGCGGCACGCATGGAGCACGGTCGAATGATCCTTCCCGAACGCCGCCCCGACCCGCGGTAGCGACAGCCCGCACACCGCCCGGAGGAGGTACATCGCCACCTGCCGCGGCACGAGCACCCGCCGCAGCCGGCTAACGCCCAGCAGCTCCCGCTCGGAGACGCCGAACGCCGCCGCCACCCGCCGGATGATCCCCACCACGTCCGGCCCGGGCGAGGTCGGTTGCCCGGTCCCGGCCAGGATTTCTTCCGCCGCCATCCGGTCGAGCGGGCCGGGGTAGTCCTTCGCCCCCGCGGCCAGATTGCCCAGCCATCCCAACAGCGGCCGGGCCCCACCCCCGGTCGGCCGGCTCGACAACCAGTCGAGGGCGTCCGGCGCCAGCCGGACCCCTCGGGCCGCGGCCGCGGCCGCCAGGATCGCCCGCCGGCTCTCGGGCCCCGGCGGGTCCAGCGGCACGACCAGTCCGCCGGCCAACCGCGACGTTAGCCGCACCG
>JAIEQN010000008.1 GCA_019747685.1 Gemmataceae bacterium | reverse complement strand
CGGCGGGGCGGCCATCGCCCCCCGGGCCACCCCCCGGCGGGCCGGCGGCAGCGGCGGGTCGGCCAACTCGGCGATCACCCGCGGCCGCGACCGATCGTTGCCCCGATCCGCGGGCCGCTCGGGCGGGCGGGACGACGGGGTCGGGCGGCCCGCCGGGGTGGTGGCCGACGGCCGGGACCGGTCCTCGCCGGGGCGATTCGGCTTGGGCGGGGCGGCCGACGGGTTGGCCCCCTCGGCGTTCCGCCGCCGGAGCCGGTCGATCTCGGCCAGGAACCGGTCCATGTCCTTGTCGGCCGACGGCGGCCGGGCCGGCACCCCGTTCGGCCGCCCGGCCCCGGCCGGCCGGCCAGCCGGCGGGGCGTTCATCTCGTTCAGCTTGTTCAGGAACTGGGCGATCGCCCCGACCACCGCCGAGATGATGACGATGGCGATGATCAGCGCGATCAGCGGGCCGCCCATGACGAGTACCCCGGACGGTGTCGAGAAACGGCGCCAGGGGCTCGCGCCCCTGGCTACACTCCGTCGCCGCTCCGCGGCTCAAAGACCCGAGTCCCGGAGGGACGAGTGACGGTAGCCCGGGGTGCAAACCCCGGGTCGGGATGGCTACCCCCGGCCCGCCTGGTTCTCGGTCCCGCCGGTCATGGCCGCGATGTTGTTCCGCATCGAGGTGTCGGACTGGACGTTCTTCATGTTGTAGAAGTCCATCACCCCGAGGTGGCCGCTGCGGAACGACTCGGCCATCGCCTGCGGGATCTGGGCCTCGGCCTCGACCACCTTGGCCCGGTTCTCCTCGACCTTGGCCCGCATCTCCTGCTCCAGGGCCCGGGCCATGGCGGCCCGCTTCTCGGCCTCGGCCTGGGCCACCCGCAGGTCGGCCGCCGCCTGGTCGGCCTGGAGCTTGGCCCCGATGTTCTCCCCGACCTCGATGTGGGCGATGTCGATCGACACGATCTCGAACGCCGTCTGGGCGTCCAGGGCGTTGTGCAGCACCGTCTGCGAGATCAGCCCCGGGTTGGCCAGCACCTCCTTGTGGTCGTGGGCCGACCCGATGGCCTTCACGATGCCCTCGCCGACCCGGGCGATGATCGTCTCCTCGGTCGCCCCGCCGACCAGCCGCTCCAGCTTCGTCCGGACCGTCACCCGGGCCTTGGCCAGGAGTTGGATGCCGCTGCGGCAAACGGCGTCGAGGAACTGCTTCCCCTTGGCCGGGTCCGGGCAGTCGATCACCTTCGGGTAAACGCTGGTCCGGACGGCTTCCAACACGTCCCGGCCGGCCAGGTCGATGGCCGCGGCCGTCCGCCACGGCAGCTCCAGCCCGGCCTTGTGGGCGGCGATCACCGCGGTGGCCGTCTTCGGCACGTTCCCGCGGGCCAGGAAGTGGCTCTCCAGGTCCCCGGTCGACACCTTCACCCCGGCCTGGACCAGGGCGATCTTCTGGCGGACGATCATCGCGTAGTCGACGTTCCGCAGCTTCATCCCGATCAGGCTGCCGATGCCGATCTCGGCCTTCGTCAGCAGGGCCTGGATCCAGAGGCGGATGAAGCTGAAGAAGATGAACAGGAAGACCAGGAACAGCAGGGCGGCGATCAGCCCGACCACCACCAGCACCCACTGGGTGCTGGTCAGGCCGGACTTGTCGGCCGGGGCCTGGGCCAGGAGGGCGAGGTTGAGCGGGGTCACGGGGGTTCCTTTCGGGGTCGAACCGCGGGGCCGGCCCCGGCGGGGTCTGGGTATCTGTATTCCCCTCTCCCGTTGAGGGAGAGGGTGGCCGACGACCTCGCCAGAGGTCGGAGGTCGGGTGAGGGGACGCGCGGCCGTGGAGTTCCCCTCACCCGGCTTGCTCGCTCCGCTCGCAAGCCACCCTCTCCCCCAAGGGGAGAGGGTCAGGGCGGGGTCGCCCCCGCGCGCCCGGAAGTTACTTCCCCAGGTCCAGGTCGAAGTCGTCCAGCGGGTCGCGGGCCGGGCCGGGGGCGCTCAGGTCGAGGTCGGCCGGGCCTTCCAGTTGGCGGACGATCACCTGCCCGCCCCGGACGGCCACGCACCGGACCCACACCCCGGCGTCGATCATCATCCCCTCGGTCAGGGCGTCGACCCGCCGGCCCTCGAAGTCGACCGCCCCGCCCGGCCGCAGCGGCGAGACGGCCTTGCCGACCCGCCCCTTGAGGGCCTCCAGCCCGGCGATCTGCGGCAGGTCGGCGGCGGTCGCGTCCGGGTCGCCGGCGTCCAACGCGCTGCCCAGCGACATCCGCCGCCAGGCGGCCACCGCCGCGTACCCGGCGGCCGGCAGCCCGACGGCCAGCCCGGACAGGGCGACCACCCCCTCCAGGGTGTCCCCGTAGTAGAGGATCGTACCCACCCCGAGGCCGAAGCACAACAACGCCCCGACGACCAGCACCCCGCCGGTCGGCAGGACGATCTCGGCCCCGAGCAGCACCGCCCCCAGGCCGATCAGGATCAGGGCGACGACCAGGTAGTCCATGTTCGTAACGCGGAGCGTGGAACGCGGAACCGGAAACCCGAGCCGCCCGGCGGCCGACGCGGCCCGGTCCGGAACTCCGCGTTCCGCGTTCCGGGTTCCGCGTTGGTTATACTTCCTTCACCACGATCTTCGGCCCCTCGACGGCGATCACCTGGACCCGGGCCCCGGCCGGGATGAACCCGCCGTCGGACAGCACGTCCCGGAACTCGTCCCCGAACCGGGCCACCCCGGCCGGCCGGAGCGGGGTGTTGGCCGTCCCGATCGCCCCCAGGAGGCCGGCCGCCGCGGCCGCCGCCCCGAACAGCCCGCCCTCGGCCGGGGACGGGTCGTCCGGCGGGGCCAGCAACAGCCGGTTGGCGTACGGCACCTTCGGCAGGAACCGGGCGATCCCGAACGCCAGGGCGAACGCCCCGATCATCCCGAGCATGTACTGGGTCACCCGCACCCCCAGGGCGCCCCACTCGGCGGCCGTCTCCGGCACCCGCTCGAACGTCACCAGCCCGAGGCCCGCCAACATGCACAGCACCCCGAAGATGCCGGGCGCCCCGAACCCGGGGAGGACGAAGATCTCCAGCCCGACCAGCACCAGCCCGAGCAGGAACACCAGCAGGGCCAGGGCGAACATCTCGCCGCTAAAGCGCGACTGCGACCAGAACACCAGGATGAACGCCAGGGCGGCGACGATCCCCGGTACGGTCAGCCCCGGCACCTTCAACTCCAGGATCAGCCCGACGAACCCGATCATCACCAAGAGCACCGCCACCCCCGGCTGGCGGAGGAACTCGGCGAACCGGTCGAGCCACCCGGGCGTGACCTCCTTCACCCGCCCCGGGTCGAGGCCGTACAGGGCGTAGACCGCGGCCGGGTCGCGGGTGTCGACCGCGTGCCGGGCCACCCCCAGCTCCTCGGCCAAGCTGGCGGTCAGCTTCAGGTACTGGCCCTTCGGCTTGACCTGCCGGACCGTCACCCACTCGCCGTTGCTCGCATCGACCTCGGCCTGGGTCATCAGCCGGCGGGCCGGGCTGCGGGCCGCCTTCGCCTGGACGACCTCCAGGTCCCGGTCGAACAGCCCGTCGATCAAGAGGCCCGGCAGCCCCCGCCCCTCGGCCAGTTCCTTCAGGCTCTTGCGGTTGGCGTCGACCGCCCCGGGGTTCTTCTTGTTCCCCTCGATGTACCCGGCGAAGTCGCCCAGGGTGGCCTCGCCCCGGTCGTCCTCCCGGGCGTCCAGCCGCTTGCTCATCACCAGCTCGGAGCACCCGAGGGCGACGACCGCGGCCGCCGCCGGGGCCCCCTCCGGGATGAACCCGATCACCTTGACCGGGTCGTCCCCCGTCCGGGCCTCCAGGAGGTCGTCGGCCAGCCGGCGGGCCGCCTCCAGGTCCCCGCCCCCGCAATCGAGGGTCAGGACCAGGACGTTCCCCTTCTTCTTCTTGATGTCCTTGAGGATGCGGCCGACCGCCTCCCGCATCGCGTTGTCCACCTCGCCCGAGAGGGTGTACCGGTAGGCGTCCGGGGACCGGCCGCCGAGCGGGTCGTCCTCGCTGGACCGGAGGTTGTACAGCTCCGCCACCTCCGGCCGGGCGTCGGCCAGGGCCTTGGCCAGCCCGAGCTTCACGGCTTGGTCGGCCGGGTACAGGGCGACCCGGCCGGGCTCGCCGCCCGGCACCGGCTCGACGTTGGTGGCCACCTTGGCCGGCGCGTCCTTCGGGGGCCGGCGGTCGACGTACACCACCGACCGGCGGTCCTCGGCCGATAGCCCGCGGCCCAGGTCCAGGTCCTTGTCCCACATCTTCTGGACGACCGGGAACAGCCCCTTCCGGTCCTCGGCCACGTCCCGGTAGATGCCGGCCTTCTCCTTGGTCGGGGCCGGGACCCCGTCGGTCAGCACCTCCCCGAGGGCGGCCCCCCGGCCCATCACCAGCTCCTTGCAGGCCAGGACCGGCAGGACCGTGTGGCCGGTCGCCTTGGCGTGGACGAAGGCGACGGTGGTGGTACTGGCCTTGAGCGACCCGATGAAGTCGGCCAGCCCGTAGCAGGCGGCGAAGTCGGCGTTGGTCGCGTCCTTCCCGCCGGGGGTGAAGTCGAACACCACCGCCCGGACCGGGCGGGCCGGGTTGCCCAGCCGGGGGGACACCTGGCTCTTGATCCCGCTGACCACCTCGGAGGTGATCGGGCTGCGGACGGTGACGAACAGGCCGTCGTCCGGGACGGCGTTCTGGCCGGGGGCCGGACCGGCCAAGAGTCCGAGAACCGCGGCCGCGAGCAGGCCCGGGCGGCGGGCGGGGGTGCGCATCGGGAGGCGTTCCTTCGGGTGCGGGGGCGGTGGCCCCCACCAGCCAGATTATAACGCCGGCGGGAACCGGGGCAAAAGCACCAATCCGGGCGGTCCGTCCGGCTCGGCCGATCGGTCCGGGTGGGGCGCCAGGATTCGCGCCCGCCGGCAACCGACCACGGCCCGGCCGGCGCGGCAGTCGCACCACGTCCGGCGGGAGCCTTCCGCGGGGCCCGGCCGTCCCGGCCGGGCCCCGCGGAAGGCTCCCCCGCTCGGGCAGGTTGTAACGGATGTGCCGCGGGCCGAGGGCCCCGCTCGGCCGGCCGGCCGAGCGGGGGGATTGAAGCGGGTGTTTCCGAGAAGTAGGTTTGAATAGGATGGTGAAGATGGGGGGCTGGGGTGGACCGTCGGCCGGGAGCTGGCCGACCTCCAGGGGGTCGCACCCGGCCGGAGGCCGGGCAGGGGCGACGACCGGCCGGGCCGCCCGGGGCGGCCGGCGGGGGGGTGTCATGCGGCGTGTGGCGATCACCGGGGTCGGGGTGGTAGCCCCGAACGGGGTCGGCAAGGACGCCTTCTGGCGGGGGTGCGTGGACGGCCACAGCGGGGTCGGCCCGATCCGGTCGTTCGACGCCTCCAACCACCCGATCCGGGTGGCCGGCGAGGTCCACGACTTCGACCCGGCCCCGTTCATCCCGGACAAGTTCCGCAAGTCGGTCAAGGTGATGGGCCGGGCCGCCCGGTTCGGGGTCGGGGCGGCCGGGCTGGCCGTGGCCGACAGCGGCATCGAGATCGACCGCGAGGACCCGACCCGGATCGGCGTGGTCATGGGGACGGGCGTGGTCCCGATGGACCTGGGCGAGCTGGCCCCGATGATCGCCCGGGCGGTCGAGGACGGGCGGTTCGACGAGACCCGGCTGCCCGACCCGGCCGGCGGGGACGCCCAGCTCTTCCCCCTCTGGCTGCTCAAGTACCTGCCGAACATGGCCGCCGCCCACGTCTCGATGGCGTTCAACTGCCAGGGGCCGAACAACACCGTGGTCACCGCCTGCGTGGCCGGCACCCAGGCGGTCGGGGAGGGCCTCCGGCTGATCGCCCGGGGCGACGCCGATGTCATGCTCTGCGGCGGGGCCGACAGCCGCATCGACCCGCTGATGCTGCTGGCGTACACCGCCCTGGGGACGCTGAGCAAGACGGCCGACCGGCCGCCGGAGGAACGCTCCCGGCCGTTCGACCGGCTGCGGGACGGGTTCGTCATCAGCGAGGGGGCGGCCGTCCTCGTCCTCGAAGAGTACGACCGGGCGGTGGCCCGCGGGGCGGAGATTTACGCCGAGGTGCGGGGCTGGGGGAGCAGCTTCGACGCCTACTCGGTGACCAAGCCGGACCCGGACGGGCGGGGCGGGGCCCGGGCCATCCGGGCGGCCCTGGACGAGGCCGGGGTGGACCACCGGGAGGTCGGGTACATCAACGCCCACGGGACCAGCACCAAGCTGAACGACGCGATGGAGACGGCGGCGGTCAAGCGGGTGTTCGGGGCCCACGCCCGGGACGTGCAACTGTCGTCGATCAAGTCGATGATCGGGCACTCGATCGGGGCGAGCGGGGCGATCGAGGCGGCGGCCCTGGCCCTGAGCCTGCACACCCAGGTCTACCCGCCGACGATCAACCTGACCAACCCCGACCCGCAGTGCGACCTGGACTACATCCCGAACACGGCCCGCGAGGGGAAGGTGAAGTTCGGGCTGTCCACCAGCTTCGGGTTCGGCGGCCAGAACGGGGCGCTGGTGATGGCCGCGGTGTGAGACCCGAGGTCGATCCGATTCGGAGCCCCGGAGGGGCGACGGACGGTAGCCAGGGGCGCCAGCCCCTGGCACCTCGGACCAGGGGCTGGCGCCCCTGGCTACCGTCCGTCGCCCCTCGGGGCTCTGTGCCATTTCTTCGGATGCAACTCGGGGTTGACCCCTCCGAGCCGGGTGTGGAAGAATCCCGCCCCGGTCGGCCGCCCGACCGCCGGCTCGCCCGGTTCCTCGGGGACACGGATGTCCAGCACCACCGCACCACCGACCGCGCCCGTCCGCCCCGCACCGCCCGAAACCTCCGGGGGTTTACACCCCCGGCTCGCCGGCCAGCCGGCCGTGATCGTCGCCTCCGTCCCGGCCGCCCCCACCCGGCTCCCGGTTCCCGCCTGGCAGCTCGCCGCCCTCCTCGGGCTGCTCGGGTGGGCGTACTGGCCGATGCTCGTCGTCTTCTTCGACAAGTGGGCTAACGACCCGCAGTACTCCCACGGCTTCCTCGTCCCGTTCTTCTCGGCCTACCTGCTGTGGCAGGCGTGGAAGGCCGGGCCGCTAACTCCCCGACCCCGGCCATTGGTCGGCCTCGGGCTGCTGGCCCTGACCCTCGGGATGCGGGCCGTGGCCGGGAGCATCCTGTTCCACCAGCTCGACGCCGCCGCCCTGCTCCTGAGCCTGCTCGCGGTGGCGGTCGCGGCCGGCGGGCTCCCGCTGCTGAGGCGGGTGGCCCCGGCGGTGCTGTTCCTGGCGTTCATGGTCCCGCTCCCGTTCGAGCTGGAGCGGAACGTCGGCCAGCCGCTCAAGGACGCCGCCACCGTCAGCAGCACGTTCCTGCTCCAGACCCTCGGCCAGCCGGCCGTGCAGGACGGGAACGTCATCCTGATCGACGAGGTCCGGCTCGGCGTCGTCGACGCCTGTAGCGGGCTGAAGATGCTGGTCACGTTCGCGGCCTTCTCGATCGGGGCGGTGCTCCTGATGCGGCGGACCCCGTTCGAGCGGTTCATGGTGGTCCTGGGCATCGTCCCGGTGGCGATCGTGGCCAACGTCCTGCGGATCACCGCCACCGGGCTGGCCTATACCCAGACGGCCAACAAGGAGACGCTCGACTTCCTCCACGACCTGTTCGGGTGGCTGATGATGCCGGCCGGGCTGGCCCTGCTCGGGGCCGAGGTGTGGGCCCTCCGCCGGCTGGTCGAGACGGAGTGACGGACGCCCGCGGACCTGGGACGACTCACCGCATCTGGTCTGACCCTGCAAGGACGCAGCGGACATGAACGGACCCTCCTTCGCCGCCACCGCCCCGCCCCCGGCCGCCCGGCCGCCCCGGGCACCGGCCGCCCGCCCGGCCAAGCCGGACCCCGACGCCGGGGCCGGGCTGCGGGTGCTGACGTACCTCCGGCTCCACTGGCTGACCGTCCTGTTCTGCGGCACCCTCGTCGGCGGGGCCGGGTCCTACGCCGCCTGGGAACTCCTCCCGGCCAAGTGGGAGTCGACCGCCATCCTGCAGGTCGACCAGACCCCGGCGTCGGTGGCCAGCGCCAATAACCCGAACCAGACCCGAACCGAGTTCGCCACCTACGTCAAGACGGCCGCCGCCCTGCTCCGCAGCCAGTACGTCCTCAACGCCGCCCTCCGGGACGGGGGGATCGCCGACCTGCCGACCATCAAGGGTCAGAAGGACCCGATCAAGTTCCTGACCGAGGAACTCCAGGTCCTCACCCGGGACGGGTCGGAGGTAATCGAGGTGACGCTGGCCGGGCACGACCCGGCGGACGTGAAGAAGATCGTGGACGCCGTCCAGAAGGCGTTCATGAAGGAGGTGAGCGAGAAGGACAACGCCCGGCGTGCCCTGCTCCTCAAGCGGATCCAGGACGCCCACGCCGACATGCTCAAGCAGCTCCAGAACCGGGCCGGCAAGCCGGACGTGACGGCCAAGGGGCCGACCGACCCCGCCGTCCAGCAAGCCACCCTGACCGGCGAGCCGAACAAGCTCCCGCCGGTCGGCGGCCCGGCCGGCCCCGCCCCGGTGGTCGCCCTGCCCCCGCCCGACCCGCTGGCCCTCTTGCTCAAGCACGACCCGCACAAGGTCGTGGAGGAGTACGCCCGGCTCACCGCCGCCATCGCCCAGCTCCCGGCCCAGGTCCAGGCCCTGCGGAAGCAGGCCGACGGGCATAAGGCCCTGGTCAAGGAACTCGGGTCGGCTCCGATCACCAACCCGCTGGTGCTGGCCGGGGTGGAGGCCGACCCGGAGGTCCAGGCCCAGGCCCGGGCGGCCAAGGACGCCCGGTTCCAGTACGACTTCGCCCACTCGGCCGCGGCCGACAAGAACTGCCGGGACGTGCAGACCAAGCGGGCGATCTGGGAGGCCCAGAAGGCCCAACTGGAGCAGGTCCGGCTGCGGAAGGCGAACCTGATCGAGGGGGCGACCCGGGTGCCGGCGATGAAGGCCCACGCCGAGAAGGCGGCTGAGCTGACCCAGGAGGCGGACAAGCTGGAGGCCCGGCTCCAGGCCGCCCGGGCGGCCGAGCCGGGGCTGGCCAAGGTGCTGGCCGAGCTGCCCCCGGCCCGGCCGGAGACGGCCCGGGTGTCGGCGGCCGGCCGCCCGGAGAAGGAGCCGTACACCCCGGAGGACACCGACAAGCTCGTCCAGGACTCGGTGTTCGGGGGGATCGCCAAGAACCTGTACAACCTGAAGGTCGAGTTGAGCACCCTGGACCGGGTGCGGGTGTTCCAGCCGGCCTCCGTCCCGATCCAGAAGGACAGCAAGAAGCAAATCCTGGCCACCGTCGCCGCCGGGCTGCTCGGGTACGTCCTGCTCGCCGTCGGGCTGGTCGGGTACGAGACCCTGACCCGGCGGGTCAGTTCGCTGTCGGACATCGCGTCCGCCGGCCCGGCCCCGGTGGTCGGGGTGATCCCGTACCGGCCGGGGGCGGCCGGCCGGGACCCGGCCCGCCAGGCGGCCGCGGCTGAAGCCGTGGACAAGCTCCGGGCCTACGTCGGCCAGACGTGGCTGGCCCGGGGGGCCACGTCGGTCGCGGTCACCAGCCCGGTCGGGGACGAGGGGAAGGGGCTGGCCGCCCTCGGGCTGGCCGACAGCCTGGCCCGGGCCGGGTACAAGACGCTCTTGATCGACTTCGACCTCCGCGACCCGAGCTTGCACACCCTGGCCGGGGTGCCGAACTCCGCCGGGGTGTGCGAGGCCCTGCGGGGCGAGATCGTGGACGCCCGGGACGCGGTCGTCTCCCTGCCGACCGGGCTGGACCTGCTCCCGGCCGGGGCGTGGTCGGAGGCGGCCGGGCGGGCGGCGGTCGGCCGCCGGCTGGACGAGCTGTTGGTCCGGCTGAAGGAGCCCTACGACTGCGTGGTCGTGAACACCCACGCCATCCTGGCCGCGGCCGACGCGGTCGAGGTGTCCCGGCGGTGTGAGGCCGTCCTGGTCTGTGCCCAGTACCGGGAGACGACGGTGCCGCTGCTCCGCCGGGCGACCGACCGGGTGGCGGCGATGGAGGTCCCCTACGGCGGGGTGGTGTACGTCGGGGCGACCGACAAGGAAGCGCTGTGCTGACCGTCTCAACCCTCTCCCTCAAGGGGAGAGGGGAAGACCCGACCGCCCGCGTCATCGAGAGGACACCGATGCTCAAGACACCCGTCTTCGTGCTCGTCGCCGGGCTGGTCGTGGCCGGGGCGGCGGCGAACGGGCTGGCCACCCAGCGGTGGGCGTTCGCCGCCCCCGACCCGGCTGTCACCGACCGGCTGCACGCCCTGGAGGTCCGGTTCGACGACTGGCAGTCGGCCGAGGTCCCGACCGACATGCCGACCAACGAGCGGAGCACCGCCACCAGCCGGCGGTACACCAGCCCGACCACCGGCCGGTCGGCGGTGGTCACCATCATCAGCGGCATCCCCGGGTCGGTCTCGACCCACACCCCGGACGTGTGCTACCCCGGGGCCGGGTACAAGACGGTGGTGCCCCCGAAGAAGGAGACGGTCGAGCTGCCCGGCGGGCGGACGGCCGAGGTGTACGTCGCCGACTTCGAGAAGACGACCCAGTCGAAGCGGGACCGGGTGCGGGTCCGGTGGGCGTGGTCCACGGACGGCGGGTGGGTCGCCCCGGACCGCCCGCGGTGGCAGTTCGCGGCCCGGCTGGCGAAGGCCCCGGAGCTGTACAAGCTGTACGTCGCCACCCCGGCCCCGGCCGACGGCGACGACCGGCCGGACGACGAGCCGGCGACCAAGGGGTTCGTGGCCGCCGCCCTCGGCCAGTTCGGGGCCGGGTTCGGGCGGTAACGGGTGGCGGCCCGGGCCCCCCGGCCCGTGCGCACGCCGCGCAGGGGGGGGTCCGGGCCGCCGAACCCGAGGACCGCCGGCGGGGCCGGCCGGATGCCCGACGGAGCGAGGACTATGATGATGCGGACGGACCGACACCGACCGACCAGCACCAGGGGTCCGGCCTTGAGCACCCCGCACGCCCGCCGCGGCCCCCGGCCCGCGGCCCCCGCGCCGGCATCGCCCCGCGGCC
>JAIEQN010000846.1 GCA_019747685.1 Gemmataceae bacterium | reverse complement strand
AGTCCCGCCGGGACGGCGGCCGGCCGGCCGGGCCGAGCTGTGCGACGAGGCGGGTCATTGGCGGGCTGCACAGGCCGGGAGGCCTGTGCCACCAAGTCTTGCGGTGGCACAGGCCGGGAGGCCTGTGCCACCAAGTCTTGCGGTGGCACAGGCCTCCCGGCCTGTGCCCGATTTCATTATGCCCCCGGACCGGATCGGCCGCCATATACTCTCCGCATGTCTTTCGGGCAGATCACCATCGTCGGCGTCGGCTTGATCGGCGGGTCTGTCGGGCTGACCGCGAAAGCTCGCGGGGTGGCCCGCAGGGTGGTCGGGGTCGGCCGCGACCGGGCCAAGCTGGAACAGGCCTCCCGGCTCGGGGCCGTCGACTCCGCCACGACCGACCTTGCGGCCGGCGTCCGCGATGCGACGCTGGTGGTAGTGTGTACGCCCGTCGATCGAATTGCCGCGGACATCCTCGCGGCCGCGGCCGACGCCCGGCCGGGCACCAGCATCACCGACGGCGGCAGCACCAAGGGGAACATCGTCACCGCGGTCGATGGCCGGCTGCCGGCCGGCCTCCACTACGTCCCGGCGCACCCGCTGGCCGGGGCGGAGAAGGGCGGGGCCGAACACGCCCGGGCCGACCTGTTCGACGGGCGGGTGACGATCCTCACCCCGACCGACCGGACCGACGCGGCGGCCCTGGAGCGGGTCGAAGCCTTCTGGCGGGCCCTCGGGTCGCGGGTGGTGCGGATGTCTCCCGATGACCACGACCGGGTACTCGCCACGACCAGCCACCTGCCGCACGCCGTCGCCGCCGGGGTGGCCGGCATCACCCCGCCCGACTGGCTGCCGCTGTCGGCCGGCGGGTTCCGGGACGTGACCCGGATCGCCGGCGGCAGCCCCGACCTATGGGTGCCGATCTTCCGGGCCAACCGCGAGGCGGTCCTGGCCGCCCTCGATCGATTCACGGACCGACTCGCCGAGTTCCGGCGGCTCCTGGAGGCCGGCGACGGGGACGGCCTGGCCCGGTGGCTGGCCGACGCCAAGCAGGTGCGCGATGCTCTGGGAGCTTGAGATCCGACCGGCCGGCCGGGACGCCGAGCGGGACCGGGTGTGCGACGAGTTCGACCTGCTCACCCACGCCCGCCGGGGCGGCGACCTGGTGACGGCGTCGGCCCGCGGCTACCTCCTCGAAGGCGAGCTGACCGAGGACCAGGCGAACCGGCTGGCCGCCGAGGTGCTGGTCGATCCACTCGTCGAGCGGGGCGACGTGCGGCCGCTCGGCGGCCGCGACGGCCACTCGCACACGGTGCTGCTCAAGCCGGGGGTGATGGACCCGACGGCCCAGACGGTCCTCGACGTCGGCCGGATGCTGGACCTGCCGCTGGCGGCCGTCCGCACCTACCGCCGGTACTACGGCCCGCCGGGGATCGACCCGGCCGACCGCGACCTCCTCTTCCGCAAGGTCCTGGCCAACGACGCCATCGAACAGGTGGTGACCGGGCCGGTCAAGGCCGACCACCTCGGCGTCGGCTCGCCGTACACCTTCCGGCTCGTCACGCTCTCGCTGCTGGGCTTGGACGACGCCGGCCTCGTCAAACTGAGCAAGGAGGGGATGCTCGCGCTGACCCTGGACGAGATGAAGGCGGTGCAGGCCCACTTCCGGGATTTCGGCCGCGAGCCGACCGACTGCGAGCTGGAGACGATCGCCCAAACGTGGTCCGAGCACTGCTCGCACAAGACGCTGAAGGGAACCATCCACCTCACCGACCACACGACCGGCCAGACCCGGACGTACCAGAACCTGCTGAAGGAGACGGTGTTCGCGGCGACGCAAGAAATCCGCCGCCGGCTCGGGGCCGACGACTGGTGCGTCAGCGTCTTCGCCGACAACGCCGGGGTCGTCAAGTTCGATGACCACCACCACGTCTGCTTCAAGGTCGAGACGCACAACCACCCGTCGGCGATCGAGCCCTACGGCGGGGCCAACACCGGCCTCGGCGGCGTCATTCGGGACGTGCTCGGCACCGGCCTGGGGGCCAAGCCGATCGCCAACACCGACGTGTTCTGCTTCGCCCCGCCGGACTTCCCGCCGGAGCAACTGCCGCAAGGGGTCCTCCACCCCCGGCGGGTGATGCAGGGCGTCGTGGCCGGGGTCCGGGACTACGGCAACCGGATGGGCATCCCGACGGTGAACGGGGCGGTCCTGTTCGACGACCGGTATCTGGCCAACCCCCTCGTCTTCTGCGGCACGGTCGGCCTCCTTCCCAAGGACATGGCGTTCAAGCGGGTGAACCCCGGCGATCTGATCGTCGCCGTCGGCGGGCGGACCGGCCGGGACGGCATCCACGGGGCCACCTTCTCGTCGCTCGAACTCACCCACGAGTCCGAGACCGTCAGCGGCGGGGCGGTGCAAATCGGCAACGCCATCACCGAGAAGAAGGTCCTGGACGTGCTGCTCCAGGCCCGGGACCGGGGGCTGTACACGGCCGTCACCGACTGCGGGGCCGGCGGGTTCTCCTCGGCCGTCGGCGAGATGGGGGCCGAGGTCGGGGCCGTCGTCCACCTGGAGAACGCCCCGCTCAAGTACGAGGGGCTGAGCTACACCGAAATCTGGATTTCCGAGTCGCAGGAGCGGATGGTCCTGGCCGTCCCGCTCGACCACTGGGGCGAGCTGCGGCGGCTGTGCGAGTCGGAGGAGGTGGAGGCCGCCGTCCTCGGCACCTTCGAGCCGACCGGCCGGCTCAAACTCCTGTACCGGGGGAACCCGGTCGCCGACCTGGACATGCACTTCCTGCACGAGGGGCGGCCCGGGATAATGCGGAATGCGGAATACGGAATGCGGCCCGTACCCTCTCCCCTTGAGGGAGAGGGTGGTTCCCGAAGGGAACCGGGTGAGGGGAGTAGGACGTTCCCCTCACCCGGTGAGCCTCCGGCTCACCACCCTCTCCCTCATGGGGAGAGGGTAAAAGACCTGCACTCCGCGTTGCCCGCCATCCTCTCCTCGTACTCCGTCTGCTCGAAGGAGTGGATCGTCCGGCAGTACGACCACGAGGTCCAGGGCGGCAGCGCGGTCAAGCCGCTGGTCGGTGTGGCCGATGACGGGCCGTCGGACGCGGCCGTCGTCACCCCGGTGCTGGGGTCGTTCGCCGGGGTGGCCATCGGCTGCGGGATCAACCCCCGGTACGCCGACCTCGACCCCTACGCCGCGGCGGCAGCCGCCATCGACGAGGCCGTGCGAAACGTGGTCGCCGTCGGGGCCGACCCGAAGCGGATCGCCATCCTCGACAACTTCTGCTGGGGGAATGTCAACAACCCGCACGTCCTCGGGGCACTCGTCCGCACGGCCGAGGCCTGCCGGGACGTGGCCGTCGCCTTCGGGACGCCGTTCATCAGCGGCAAGGACAGCCTGAACAACACCTACGCCGGGCCCGACGGCACCCGCCGGGACATCCCCCACACCCTCTTGGTGTCGGCCCTCGGGCACGTCCCGGACGTGCGGCGGTGCGTGACGATGGACTTGAAGGAGCCGGGGAACGACCTGTACCTGGTCGGCGTCACCCGGGACGAACTCGGCGGCTCGCATTACCACCTGGTGACGGGGCAGGGCGGGGGCACCCCGCCGCGGGTCGATCTGGAACTGGCCCCGAAGGTGTTCGCGGCCGTCCACGCGGCCATCTATCAGGGCCTCATTCGCTCGTGCCACGACCTGAGCGAGGGCGGGGTGGCCGTGGCCGCTGCCGAGATGGCCTTCGCCGGCGGGGTCGGCGCCGACCTGACCGACCTCACGACCATCCCCGGTGCCGGCGGCCTGACCGACGAGGCCCGGCTGTTCGCCGAGTCGCCGACCCGGTTCTTGATCGAGGCGAAGCCGGACCACGCCGACGCCCTCCGGGCGGCCCTCGGGGATGTGCCGGTGGCGCGGGTGGGTGTCACGACCGCCGACCCCCGGCTGCGGGTCGCCGGGGCCAACGGCGAGTGGCTGATCTGGTTGAAGCTGGCGGAACTCAAGGAGGCGTGGCAGAAGCCGCTGCGGTGGTAGGGGAAGCGGTGAGAAGGGCCGCAGATGACGCGGATAACACAGATTTCAAACTACTGTTCTGATTAATTCGCGTTGATCTGCGTCATCTGCGGCCACAGGTCCCCGGCCTCTCCCCGCCGTCCGGGTATAATTCCCGGTGACGACACGTCCCGCCCGGGGAGCCAGACCATGTCCCGTCTCGTCCTCCTGACCGGGCTGTTCGCCGGCCTCGGCTCCGCGATCCTCCTGCCGGCGGCCCCGGCCCAGCCGCCCGCCCTGCCGAAGGCCCCGCCACCGCCCGGCGGCCCGCCGAAGGCCGAGGAGGAGCTGGTCAACCGGGTCCGGGACGCGATCAAGAACGGCGTCCGCTACCTGAAGAAGCAGCAGACCCCCCGGGGCGACTGGGAGGGGGTGCTGCTGAACACCCTGGCCGACATGGAGGGCGGGTCGACCGCCCTCGTCACCCTCGCGCTGCTCAACTGCGGCGAGCCGCCGGACGACCCGGCGGTGGCCAAGGCCCTCCGCTACCTCCGCGGGCTGCCGCCCCGCAAGACCTACGTCGTCGGCCTCCAGAACCTCGTTTTCCTCGAGGCCCGCGAGCGGAAGGACCTGCCGAAAATCCAGGCCAACGCCGACTGGCTGGCGGTCAAGGCGATCGGGTACAACGGCGGGGCCGGCCGGCTCGACGGCTGGAGCTACCCGCACAACCCGTCGGCCGACAACTCGAACACCCAGTACGCCCTCCTGGGTCTGTACGCGGCCAAGCAGGCCGGGGCCCGGATCGACGACAACCTGTGGCGGGCCATCCGGGACTACTACACCCGGACCCAGCGGAAGCGGACCCCGACGGCCGGGGCCTGGGGGTACTCCAACTACGACGCCAGCGACAGCTTCACCATGACGGTGGCCGGGGTGTGCGGCCTCCTGATCGCCGGGATGGGGCTGGACGAGGGCGGCCAGGGGCTCGACCCGGCGACCGGGGTGGCGGCCAACTGCGGGCGGTACGACGAGAACGGCCCGGTCGCCCGGGGGATGAACTGGATCGGGGCGAACTTCAACTTCGAGCAGGGCAAGTCGGTCTTCTACAACGTGTACGGGATCGAGCGGCTGGGCCGGCTGTCCGGCCGGCGGTTCATCGGCACCCACGACTGGTACCGGGAGGGGTGCGAGTACGTCGTCCGGGCCCAGGACCCGCAGACCGGGGCCATCTCCAAGGCCCGGGGGATCGAGGGGTCGGACATCATCCAGACCGCGTTCGGGCTGCTGTTCCTGTCGAAGGGGCGGACCCCGGTGCTGGTCAGCAAGTTCGCCTGGGGCGAATTCCGGGACGCCGGGGGCGGGACGTTCACCGAGGTCGGCGGCCCGGGCGACGGGGTGGTGAACTGGAACCGCAAGCACAACGACGCCCGCCACCTGACCGAGTTCGCCGGCCGGGAGCTGTTCAAGGGGGTGCCGCTGGCCTGGCAGGCCTACGACGCCCGCAAGCTCGTCCTCGACACCGACGACCGGATCGCCGACGAGGTCGGCGTGCTCTTGCAGTCGCCGGTGGTCTACCTGAACGGCCACGGCCGCATCCCGTTCGTCGGCCGCCGGGGCGACCTCCTGAACACCCAGGAGAAAATCCTCCAGCGGTACGTCGACGAGGGCGGGTTCCTGCTGGCCGAGGCGTGCTGCGGGGACGGGGAGTTCGCGGCCTCGTTCCGGGAGCTGATGGCCCGGCTGTTCCCGAACAACGAGCTGCGGCCCTTGCCCGAGACGCACGCCATCTGGACGGCCCACTACAAGGACCCCGGGCTGGCCACATTCGCCGGCCTCGAAGGGCTGGAAAAGGGCTGCCGGACGGTGGTGGTGTTCAGCCCGAAGCCGCTCGCGGGCTACTGGGAGGAACACCGGTACATGCCGGAGAAGGGGAAGCCGGCGGCCAAGCCGGCCGACCCGACCTACCGCGGCGAGCTGGCCTACAAGCTGGCCGGGAACGTGATCGCCTACGCGACCGGGCTGGAGCTGCCCAAGCCGCGGCTGACCCGGGCGGTGCTGGTCGACCCGAGCGCGGCCGAGCGGGGCACCCCGCGGGGGTACTTCAAGGCGGCCCAACTGAAGCTGACCGGCGAGGCCGAGCCGGCCCCGGCGGCGGTCCGCAACCTGATGGGCCACCTGCGGGCGACCTACCGGGTGGACGTGGCCCTGAGCAAGGAGCTGCTCTACCCGGGCGACGACAACCTGTTCAAGTTCAAGTTCATGTACCTCCACGGCCGCAAGCCGGTGAGCCTGGCCGACTTCGACGTGGAGAACTTGCGGGCCAACCTGAACACCGGCGGGCTGCTGTTCGCCGACGCCGGGTGCAACGGGTTCGCCGGCTGGAAGCGGTTCGACGAGTCGTTCCGGGCGGCGGTCAAGCAGCTCTACCCGGACCAGCCGCTGGTGGTGGTCCCGGCCGACGACCCGATCTACTCGGGCAAGCTCGGGGCGGGGTCGCCGGTGGGGGTGTTGCGGTGCCGGCGGGAGACGGCCGACGGCTCCGGCCCGGACCCGGAGATGCGGAACGTCCCGCCGCTGCTGGAGGGGATCAAGATCGACGGCCGGTGGGTGGTCCTTTACAGCAAGTACGACGTGGGCTGTGCCCTGGAGGGGCACAAGTCGTCCGACTGCATGGGGTACGACAAGGAGTCGGCCCTGAAGCTGGCCACGGCCGTTGTGCTGTACTCGCTGAGGCGGTAGGCGTTCGTTGCACACGAAGCCCCGAGGTGTCGTCCGTCAATAACCCGGGGCGAATGCCCTGGGTAGGCGGTGCCACCAAACCATTCTGTGGCCCCGAAGGGGCGACCCGCCATCGCATGGGTCGCCCCTTCGGGGCCACAGCTTTTTCGTTGATTCTACTGGGAATGTCGCCGGTATCGCCGAAAATAAAGATGCCCCACTTGACACCGGGTCGATACGATCCTATATTAGGATCGTATCGACCCACTGAGGAGTACTTTCATGCGAAGTGGTGAGGAGGTAGCCCTCCTGGTTGCCCTGTTGTTCAAGCGTTCGGATCAGAAGCGCGCCCGACTGAGTGCGACCACGTTACGCCGCTTGGCGAAGCGCCGCAGCATCCGAACCGCGTTCTTGGTCCGCGTCAGTCAGCACCTAGACGACCTCGGGCTCATCCTGATCGAACTCGAGCGGGGGGGGTATGGGTTGATCGCCGCGAGCACGCTCGACGGCGCCCCGGCTATCACAGCCAAGAAGTACCTTCCGAACGAAGTTCGCGGGCCAATCAAGTTCGACGCCATCCGCAAAGAACTCGAACAGGATGTCAGCCTAGATGATGATGACGATGCATAAGGTGGTCGACAGCGAGCCAATGGTACAACTCAGGAAGGTGGGCGGCGGGCGCCGACACCGGGCCGGCCGTCGGAGGTGGGCGGCCACCGACCCGTCACAGGCAGTCCACGGTCAAGGGCCGGTCGCCGGGTTGGCGTCGGCCCCGGCCGCGGCCGGCTCGGCGTCCCAGGGGCGGACCAGTGACCAGTCGATCCGGGCCGTCCAAACTCCCTCGCTAGGCGAGTAGACCACCTCCCCGTCGGCCGCCAACCCCTCGTCATGGATGGTCAGCGGCAGCCCGTCCCGCAGCCGCACCCCCAGCCGTGCCAGGTCGCTGAGCGTCCCCGCCCCGTTCAGCCGCACGCGGCCTTCGGCGTCGGCGTTGTTGAAGTCGGCGTAGAGCGTTAACGGGGCCACGGCTCACTCCTCGTCACGGGCGGGGTTCGGCACCGTCGGCGTTAACAGGGCGGAGGCCGCCTCCGGAGTCAACCCGACAAGCGTGGCGTGGTTGGGGCTCCGCCCCGAGGTACGGACCACGTCGCCGCCGGCCGCCCGGACCCGGCCCACGGTGGTTACGCCCACCCGGCCGTAGGGGACGCCCGCCGCCAACTCCGCCACCGACAGCCCGGCGGCCGACTCGACCGAGACACCGGCCGCACCGCTCGGGTGGACGCCGAAGCCCCGGGCGATGTCCTCCGGGCGGTTCCGCCCGCCGCGCACGACCAGGGCCTCGTCCGGCAGCAAGCCCGCCTCCCGGTTCAGTTCGGGTGACTGCCCCGTGAAGTATGGCGGGTCCCCGAAGGGGCGACAAGCCGTGTCCTCTCGGCCGCCGAGCGCTACCTGGACCGGCCCGGCTAACTGGCGTTCGGGTCGGGTGGGTCGTGCGACCCACCCGATTCGATCCTCACACTCCCTTCGCCGGCTTGACGGTCAGCTTCACCTCCTTGTCGGCCCGCCGGACGACCACCGCGGCCGGCTTCCCGGGCTTGACCGACTCGGCCGCCCGGAAGGCGTCGGCCACCGTGTCCGTCCACCGGCCGTTGACCGTCAGCAGCCGGTCGCCGGCCTTCAGCCCGGCGGCGGCCGCGGCCCCGCCGTCCAGCACCTTCTCGACCACGACGCCGGCCTCGTCGTCGCCCTTGTCCTTGGCCACGACCAGCCCCCAGACCGCCGCCGGGGCCAGGACCGCCGGGTCCTGGGACTGCGAGGCCGTCATCATCTTGTTCATCAGCCCTTGCAGGTAGTCGCCGGGGACGTACCCGTTGGGCACCAGGGTCAGCTCCCGCTTCTGGTAGTCGACGGTCATGGCGTACCGGGCGAAGAACGGGAACCCGATGATCCCGTCGATCGGCCCGAGGGCCTCGGAGATGGCGGCCACCGTCGGGTGGTCCATCACCATCGTGGACACCTTCTCCAGCTTGGCCGGGCCGATCTCCAGGGTGTTGATCGTCTGGGCGTTCGGCATCGCCCCGAACGGGGCGAACCCCGGCCGCTTGGTCTTGGCGTCGACCACCCCGGACTCCTTGGCGATCCGGTTGTTGATCAGGTTCATCGGGGCCCCGGTGTCGAACACCAGCCGGTACGGCCCCTTGCCGTTCAGCTTCACCTGCACCGCCATGTGCCGGCTGTCGAGCAGCTCGAACGGGACGACGACGGTCTCGGCCGCCGCCTTGTCGGCCTTATTCGGCTCGGGTTCGGCCGCCAGGAGCGGGGCGGTCAGGAGGCCGGCCAGGGCCAGGGTAAATGCGGTCCGCATGGTCACAGCCCCTTTCCGAGTTCGAGGGTGAGGGTCTTGGTGGCGTCGCCGCGGGCGACGGTGACGGTCAGCTTGGCCCCCACCCCGGCCTTGGCCAGCGCCCGGGTCAGGTCGCGGACGTTGTCCACGTCACGGGTGGCCGTGACCTTGACCGCCTCGATCTTGTCGCCGACCTTGAACCCCGCCTTCTCGGCCGGGCTGCCGGGCAGCACCTTCTTGACCACCACCCCGTCGGCGTCGTCCACCTCGACCCCGACGAACCCGCGGGGGACGGCGTTGAAGTTCGGCTTGATCCCCATCAGGGCGGCCATCGTCTTCATCAGCGGCCCGATCATCTCCAGCCCGCCCTGGCCCTTCCCGCCGATCGGGACGAGCTTCGGCGGGTCGAAGTCCGGGATCGGCTCGAACCCGATGGTGTCGGCGGTGAAGTCGTAGGTGATCCGGTACTTGGCCAGGACGTTGTACCCGATGACGCCGTGCAGCTCGACCCCGGCCAAGCCCATCCCGTTCATCCCCTGGAGCTGGAACAGGTCCTCGACCCGGCCGCGGGCCTCCGGCACCTTCAGCCCGCCCTCCAGCTCGAACGTGTCGAAGTTCGCCCACCCCTTCTCGTCGGTCCCGGCCCCGGCCTTCTTGGCCACGGCCTTGGTGATGAACACGGCCGGGGCGCCGGTGTCGAGGATCAGGTTGAACGGCCCCTTGCCGTTGATCTTGGTCCGGACCAGGACGTGCTTGGTCTCGGTCAGCTTGTAGGGCACCCCGACCGCCGCCGGCTTGTCCGGGTCGGGGTCGTCGGCCCACGCCGGGCCGGCGGCCAGCAGCCCGCACGCCAGTGCGAGCGGGAATCGCCGTCTCATCGCGGTTCGTCCTTTCTCGTGGCGGGCGGCCGGGGCCGCCGGGTCGTCTGGGGGATTTTACCCGGAAACCGGCCCGCCAGCCGGACCGGTCGGACGACCTTGACCCCCGGCCGCCCGGCCCGAACAACGAACCTATCCTCCCCACCCGGAGCCGCCGTTGACCGCCGACGAGCTGGAAGCCGCGTTGCGGGTCCCGGAGCCGGCTGCCCGGGTCGTCCCCGCCCGCCGGCTGCTCCGGCTGGTCGCCTACCTCCGGGACCACGGCCGGCCGCTGCCGCTCAACCCCGACCCGCCGGTCCGGGTGGCCCGGGCCGACGCCGTCGCCGCCGACGTGCTGCCGGCGGCCGCCCTCGCCGGCGACGAGCCGACGCTGCTCCTGCTGACCGCCCCGGACGACCGGCTGCTCGGCGACCTCCCGCGGCCGGAGTTGTTGCGGGCGTACTGGCGGCTCCTGTTCCAGGACCGGGTGGCCGGGGCCGCCCGGGCTGCCGGCCCGAAGGCGGTCGCGGCTGCGGGCGACGCCCTCGGCCCGGCGGCCGTCCGGGAAATCCGTTACGTCCTCCAGTCGGACCATCGCATCGACCCGGGGGCCGATACGGGCGAGTGCTTCGCGACGTTCGCGGCCGCCTTCGCCGACCTCCAGGTCTTCGATCCGCCGGCGGTGGCGGAGTTCTTCCCGAGTGTCCGGCCGGAGGCCGCCCGGGCCGCGTTCGCGGAACTGGGCGTCGACGTCCCGGCCGCCCTCCGGGCGACCCGGCCGGCCGGGGCCGCCGGGCCGGGGGCCGGTACACAGTCGCCGGCCCCGGCCGACCGACCGGCCGACGGGTCGGTCACGCCCCTCCCCGGATCCGGGGACTGGGCGGACGAGTCGTACACCCGCGGGAACTACGTCCGGGCGGCCATCCTGCACACCCAGGCGGCGGCCAACGTCCGGCGGAAGGACCGTGACCGCGAGCAGAAGGCCGCCCGGGACCACCTCGGGATGCTCGTTCACGGCTTGGCCCGGGCCTGCGGCTGGGACCGGAGGACGGCACGGACCTGGAAAGACGCCCTGGAGCCGCTGTTGGAGCCGGCGGGCCCCCGCGGGGGGGCCCCGGCCGCCCCGTGCCGGGAACAACAAC
>JAIEQN010000515.1 GCA_019747685.1 Gemmataceae bacterium | reverse complement strand
CCCCCAGCCGCCGCACCACCGCCGGCGACCCGAACAGGTTCGTCACCCGCATCTCGGCGATCTGGTGGGCGGCCTTGTGCGGGTCGAGCCGGGCCGGCCGGGACGGGTCCATGTCCGGCAGCACGCACGACATCCCCAGGGCCGGGCCGAACAGGGCGAACAGCGGGAAGGTGCAGAGGTCCACCTCGCCCGGCCCGATCCCGAACGTCGCCCGCAAGAGTTCGACCTGGGCGGCGAAGACCCCGTGGGTGTACACCGCCCCCTTGGCCGGGCCGGTGCTGCCGCTGGTGAACAGGACCGCGGCCGGCTCGTCGGCAGTTACCTCCGGGACGCGGAACGGCCCCCGCCGGCTGCCGGCGGCCCGCAGCCGGGCCAGCGAGGTGTCGCACGAGAACCGCCACCCGCCGGCGTTCACCGTGACCAGCTTCTTCCCCTTGAGCCACCGCAGCGCCCGGCGGGCGAGGTGGGCCTTCGGCACCCCGACGAACGCCCCGGGGTCGGCCTCGGCCAGGCACCGCCCGACCCGCCGCACCCCCATCCCCGGGTCGATCAGCACCGGCACCGCCCCGACCTTGAGCAGGGCGAACGTCAGGGTGAAGAAGTCGGGCGACGGCGGGACCATCAGGGCCGCCCGCACGCCCCGGGTGACCCCGGCCGCGACGAGGCCGTGGGCGACGGCGTCGGTGTCGGCGTGGAGCCGGCCGAAGGTGACGGCGGTGTACGCGGTCGGCCGGCCGGGGCGGACGCCCCGGTGCGGGTGGTGCAATGCCGGCCGGTCCGGGTCGTCGTGGGCCAGCCGGCCGAGGTGGGCGGCGACGTTCAGCGGGGCGGGGGTGGTCATGTCACCCCCGTGCGAGCGAATGCCGGGCCAGGAAGTCCCTCACCTTCGGGATCACCTCCTCGCCGGCGTCTTCGAGCAGGTAGTGGCCGCAGTCCGGCCAGGTGTGGGTCTCGGCGTGCGGGAAGTGCTTCTGCCACTCGGCCAGGAAGTGCCGGTCGAAGACGAAGTCCCTCATCCCCCACAGGAGCAGCGTCGGCACGTCCCGGAACTTCGCCAGCGAGTCGGCGGTGCCGCGGACGATGTCGTACCCGGGGTCGGACGACTTGAGCGGGATCGTCTGGACGAACTTCAGGACCGCCACCCGGTGTTCGGGCGAGTCGTAGGGCAAGAGGTACATCCGCCGCACCTCCGGCGGGAGCGGCCGGCGGGTGACGCACCACCGGGCCGCCGCCCGGCAGAAGGCGTTCTTGTTCAGGATCAGCCACCGGCCTAGGGCGGTGCTCCGGCCGAGCCAGAGCGACCGCGGCAGCCGCTTCCCGGCCGGCAGCGGGAACGCCCCGGTGTTCGACACCACCAGCCGCTTGATGCGTTCCGGATGCCGGGCGGCGTACCCCATCCCGATCATCCCGCCCCAGTCGTGCAACACCAGGGTCAGGTTGTCGGTCAGCCCGAGGTGGTCGAGCAGGGCCTCCAGGTCGTCGATCCGTGACTTCAACGAGTAGTCGTACAGCGTCTCCGGCGGCTTGTCGGACAGCCCGCAGCCGATGTGGTCGGGGACGACGCAGCGGTACGAGCCCCGCAGGGCCAGCACCAGGTTGCGGTAGAGGAAGCTCCAGGTCGGGTTGCCGTGGAGCATGACGACGGGGTCGCCGGCCCCCTCGTCGAGGTAGTTCATCCGCAGCCCGCGCCGGCCGAACGACCGGGGGGCGAACGGGTACAGGGGCGATTGCGGAATGCGGATTTCGGAATGCGGCATCGAAGCCGACGGGTCCCCGAACGGGGTCGCGGTTGCGTGGGTCAGGGTTTCATTCCGCATTCCGAAATCCGCATTCCGAATTGTTCGCTACCACTCGATCCCGAGCATCAGGCAGTTCAGCCCGCTGCCGATCCCGAGCCACCCGACCCGGTCGCCGGGGCGGAGGAAGTCCCGCTCCTCGGCCAGGGCGGCGGTCAACGGCAGCGACACGGTGCCGATGTTCCCGAGGAACGGGAAGGTGCTGTAGTCCTTCTCCGGCGGGATGCCCAGGGCCTTGAGCACCGTGTCCCGGTGCTGGCTGCCGACCTGGTGGCAGATCACCCGGTCCAGGTACTCCGGCCGCCACCCGAACTTGGTCAGGAACGCCTGCCAGGTCCGGTTCCCCAGCTCCACCCCGTGCTTGAGGACCTCGCCGGCGTGGGTCTCCATGAACGGCACCCGCAGGTGCCGCAGCCCGAAGTCGACCCCCTGCCGCAGCAGGGCCGACGCCCCGACGGCCAGGTCCTGCCCGCGGTCGATCCCCTTGCGGACCAGGGCCGCCGGCCCCGGCCCGAGGACCTTGTCCACCGCCCCGACGGCCGCGCCCACCGCCCCGGCCGCGACCGGCAGGAGGGACTCCAGCCCCCACCGGCACAGGGCGTGGTGCTGCGGGGCCGCCTTGGTCACCCCGCCGACCAGCCGCCGCCGCTTCTCCCGCGACACCTCGGCCGAGGTGACCAGCACCCCGACCGCCCCCGACCCGCCGGTCAGGGTCGCCACCGACTCGGCGAACACCTCCCGGGACCGGGTCCGGACCATCCGGTCGATGGTGTGCTCGTTGATCTCCCGGGCGGTCTCGGCCGACACCACCAGCCCGGCCCGGGCCTGCCCCAGCTCGATCCGGTTGGCCACGTCCACCACGCCATTCAGCACACCCAGGCAGGCGTTGGACACGTCGTACACGGCGGCGTCCGACCCGACCCCGAGCCGGTCGGCCACGGCGCAGGCGGTGGCCGGCTCGAAGTTCTCCCGGCAGACCCCGGCGTAGATGACCACGTCCAGCTCGTCCGGGCGGATGTCGGCCGCCGCCAGGGCCTTGCGGCCGGCGGCCGCCGCCCCCTCGGACACCGGGTAGCCCGGCTCCCACCACCGCCGCTCGCTGATCCCGGTCAGCAGCTCCAACTGCCCGGGCTTCATCCCCATCGACTCGTACACGGGGGCGATCCGGCCCTCCAGCTCGGCGGTCGACACGACCACCGGGGCCAGCTCGTACCCGATCGACTCGACGTGGACCCGGGAGTAGCGCATGGGTTCGGCAACGTCCGGTGTCGGCTGAATCCCCGGCGGCCGCCGGGGTGTCCCGTCAGTCACTCTAGGGTGAAGTCGGCCATCTGGTAGATGACCCGGCCGTCCACCGTCAGGAATCCGTCCGCCGCCAGCCGGCCGGCGGCGTCGTCCGCGGCGGTCACTTCCAGGACCACCGCCACCTCCCCGTCGGTCGGCAGCACCTGCCCGCGGTAGGTCCAGGCGTGCGGCCGGTTGAGGGCCACGGCCTGCCACCCGCCCTCCCCCTGAGGGAGAGGGGACGGGGGTGAGGGGACGGGGCGGTTCCCCTCACCCGGTTCCCTTCGGGAACCACCCTCTCCCTCAAGGGGAGAGGGTCGAGGAAGGCCCCACCGCTTCCACGCGACGTACTTCAGCACCTGCAAGAACGACTCCAGCCCGAGCGACCCGGGCCAAACCGGGTCCTGGAAGAAGTGGGCCTGGAAGAACCAGAACCCGGGGTCGACGGCGATCCGGCCGACGGCCAGCCCCAGGCCCTTTGCCCCGCCGTCCGGGACGTACTCGATGCGATCGACCATCCGGAGCATCGGGCCGGGGAACGGTCGGCCGACCGGCAGGGCCGCCCGCTCGGCCCGGGCGAGTTCCTCCGCCGACGGCCACGGCACCTTCGCCTCCCGGATGCCGACCTGGTCGGCCAACTGGGCCTTCGTGAAGAACCCGAAGTACGTCGTCCCCTCGTACACGGCCCCGGCCCGGTCGCTCACCCGCATCGTGTAGTGTTGGATGATCATCCCGGCCGACCGGGACACGTCCCTCATCGTCGCCGCGACGGTCAGGGTGCCGCTGTCGGGCGTGACCGGTCGCAACTGCGTCGCCTTCCCGCCGAGGTTGCGGAACTTCAGGTCCTCCGGGCTGGCCAGGGCCGACCCGCAGTACGCCGCCAGCCACCCGCACGGCTGCAACGCCACCTCCAGCAGGACGCTGAACGGCATCGCCCCGCCGCCCTCGGCGAAGTACCAGGCGTCCGCCGGCACGTCGTATTCCGTCTCGCACGACGCCCCGGCCGTCAGGACGAACGGCCCGCCCGTCACCGCGACCACCCGGTCGAGGAACTGGAACGGCGGCCCGGGCAGCCGGGCGATCACCCGGTCCCGGTCGAACACCCGGTACGGCTCGCCGAACGCCTCCGACGGGTTGCCGTTCGAGAAGGCGAGGATGGAGGCGGAGTCGTAGAGGGCACCCCCACGCCCACGGGCGGCCGTCCGTGGGCTTACCGAACCCCAGATCGCTCCCAACGTCTCGCGGGAGGAACCCGAGAGTTGCAACGCCATGTTGGTGATCTCGACGATCGGCTTGCCGTCGGCGTACATGAGCGCGTCGGCCAGGCAGTACGGCTCCGGCCGGAACCCGACCTCCCGGACCGTCACCTCGTAGGTCACGGTCTTGGTCGTGTCGAGCACCTGGCCGCGGCACTTCAGCCGGCTGTTCACCCCCGGGACCGGCTCCCAGGCGACCTCGCCGGCCTCGCCGACCCAGCCGAGCCGGGTCAGGAGGATGCGGAGGGTGTGCAGGCAGCACTCGTACATGAGCGTGCCGGGCATCACCCGGTCGTCGACGAAGTGGCAGGTCAGGAACCAGTCGTCGGGGTGGATGAGGAACTCGGCCCGGGCGAACCCGAGGCCGAACCGCCCGCCGGCCGGGTCGATGACGGGGACGTGGTCGACCAGCCGGAGCATCCCGCCGGGCAGGGGCAGCGGCCGGCTGAGGGCTGCGGCGGCGAACGCCGGGCCGAACGCCGCGACGAGGTCGCCCCGCCGCAGGGCCTCGACCCCGGTCGCGTCGAGCGAGCACACCGCCGGCGGGACGAGGTCTTGCCAGTCGTCGGGCTTCTGGCCCGGGAGTTGTTGCCGGTCGAGGGCCGTCTGGACGATGCCCTTCCCCGCGGCCAGCGCGTCGGCGGTGAAGAACCCGGCCACCCCGTTCCGCATGGTGATGTACGGCTCGCCGTTCACCGTCCCGTCGAATCGGAACCGGAACAGCCAGGCGTCGCCCTGCTTGACGAACTCGTCGATGGCGATGTCGTAGACGACCGTCTCGCCGACCGCCGGCAGCCCGCGGTGGAAGGTGACGACGGCGTCGAGCAGCCGGTAGACGGCGAGGCCCCGGGTCCGGAAGTCGATCCCGAGGAACCCGGAGAGGAACAGGTCGGCCTGCCCGGCCTCGACTGAGATGGCGGTCGGGATGCGGCCGGCTTCGAGATACCAGCGGTCGGCCCGGACGGCGTGGGTGGTCACCACCCGGCCGCGGGTCATGCTCTTCGGCTCGCCCTCAATCAGCGTGATCGCGTCGACCAGTTGCAGCGGCCCGTCCGGCAGCCGGACCCGGGTGGGGAAGGCGTCGGCCTCGGCGTACAGCGGCCCGAGCACGTCGCCGATCCGCCCGGTGGCGTACCGGCAGCACTGCTCGAAGGTCAGGGCGCGGGGGACATCGCCGGGCGAGCGGGGGGCGTCGGCATCCTGTTCCCATACGTCTTGGCGAGCGGGGGGCGTCAGCCCCCTGATGGGTTCTGGAATCAGGGGGCTGACGCCCCCCGCGCGCCCGGCGCCGAGCCACCGTTGCAGCAGCTCGCCCTGGAACCGGGCGACCCCGGCGGCCGACTCCATCAGCCGCTGGTTGACCCGCAGGAAGGATTCCTGGGCTTGCATCGCCGCCACCCGGGCGGCGACCGCGGCCTCGATCGCCGGAACGAGGAAGGGGATGACTCCGGGCGGGCGGGGGGCGTCAGCCCCCTGTTCGGCACTTACCGTCACCGGCGTCAGGATCGCAACAGGGGGCTGACGCCCCCCGCCCGCCAAGACGACGACCGGTTCCGGCTCGACCGGCCGCATCCCAACCGGCACCACGACCGTCGGCCCCGGGTCGGCGGCCGGTTCGCGGTGGCCGACGCACCGGGTCTCCCGGCCGTACAGGGCGGCCAAGCCCACCGGCACCCGCTCGGCCGCCAGGCTCGCCACCAGCCGCAGCACCTGCGACACGGCGTCGCCTTTCGCGTGGGCCGCCCGGGCCAGGTGCCGCTCGCCGGCCAGGATGTCGCCGACCATCCGGGTACACGACCCGCCCGGCCCGACCTCGACGAACACCCGCACCCCGTCGGCGTAGGCCGCCCGGACCACCCGCGGCACGTCGATCGGCCCGACCAGCCCGGCGGTGATCGACGCCGCGGCCGACTCGCTCGTCACGTCGTACCGCCGGCCCCAGGCCCCGCTGTAGACCGCCACGCCCGCCGGCGGTGTGGCCGGCAGGGTGTGCAGCTCCCGGTACGGCCCCTCGACCGGCCGGCCGGCCTCGCAGTGGGCCAGCGTTACCCCCGATAGCGGGAAGAACGGCCGGCCGACCCGGGCGGCCAGCTCCTCCACGTCGGCCCGGGCGCCACCGATGACGCACTCCGCCGGGGTGTTGACGATCAGCAGGTACGCCCGGCCGCCCGGCCGGAGGGCGGCGTTCACCTCGTCGGCCGACGCCGCGACGACGCCCGACACCCAATCGACCCGCTCGCCGAAGAACGCCCGGGCGGCGTCGTAGGGCGGGGCCAGATCGGAGTTGAACAGCGTGGACCGTTGCATCCGGCGGAACATCTCGTCCCGGTCCCGCCAGGCCCGCACCCCGAACAGCCCGGCCGATTCGCCGAGGCTCAGCCCGATCATGGCGTCGCACCGGACGCCGAGCGACGACACCACGTCGGCGGCGAGCGACCCGACCGTGACCTGCCCGAACATCAGGTCGCGGGCCGGGGCGGCGTCGGCCCGCCCGAACCAAAAGTGCTCCGGGGCGAACTGGCTGCGGAGGAGGGCGCTTTCCCGCTGCTGCCGGCGCATGACCTCCGGGAATTGGGCGGCCAGGTCCCGGCCCATCCCGTCGAACTGGTTCCCCGACCCGGGGAACACGGAGGCGACCCTCGCCCCCGGCCCGAGCGGGTCGGGCGAGTAGAACACGCGGTCGCGGATCGCCGGGCCGGGGTCGGCCGGGAACGGCTTCGCCGGGTCGGCCCGGAGCGACCGGGCGGCGAACGCCACCTGCTCGGCCAGCTCGTCGGCCGACCGGGCGACCAGCCCGACGGCGAGCCGCCGGGGAGCGTCGGGCGGGGCGGCCCTGAGCCATCCGCGGGCGACCGCCTCGATGTTGCGAGTTCGCCGCGCGGCGGCGAACTCGTCCAGCCGGGCCAGCCCGGCGAGCAGCCCGCCGGCGTCCGCCGCCTCGACCACGAACGCCGCCTCGGCCCGCGCCCCGAGCGGCTGGACTCGCTCGGCGGTGGGCATCTCTTCCCGGGTGTTCGGCTCGTACTCTTCGACGGCGAAGGCGACGTGCGACCCGTCCGCCCCGGCCGACACGACCGCCGCCCGGCGGGGGCCGTCGGCCCGGTCGTGGAGCCAGTAGGGGGCGGGGGCCCCACCCCCGGCCCCCGGAAGACCCCTCCCCCCGGCCCCCTCCCCTACGAAGGGAGGGGGAGGAAGAGCGGCCTTCCGGTCCCCCCTCTCCCCCCGGGGGAGGGGGTTGGGGGGAGGGGTCTGCGGCAGGACCTCCTGGTACAGCGCCAGGCAGGCCATCGCCAGCGACGCCCCGGCCGACGCCGCCCCGGCGTGGCCGACATCGGCCGCGGCGTCGAACCGGATGGCCCGGCCGCAACCCGCCCGGTCGGTCGCCGCAGCCTCCGAACTCGCCGCCCCGACCCCGGTGATGACCGCGTACACCCGGTCCCCGTCCCGCTCGGCGTCGGCCAGCCGCTTCAGGACGAACGCCGCCGCCCCCTCGCCGGGCAGCTCGACCTCGCCGGGTAGCACCAGCCGCGGGTCGCCGGCCAGGTCGACCCCGCCGACCAGGGCGCGGTCGATCTCGCCGGCTTGTAGGGCCCGGACGCCGAGTTCCACCGCCCGGGCGGCCGACGCCTCCTCGCTGCAAACCGTGTGGCTCGGCCCGCCGAACCCGAACGCCCGGGCCACCCGGCTGGCGGCGATGCTCCCCAGCGCCCCCATCACCCGGTTGGCGGTGAGCGGGGGGGAGGCGGCGTCCGGGTCCCGCCCCCCGCTCGCCAGGACTGACCACCGCAGGTGGTAGTTAGTCGTGTTCAGGTCGAGGCCCAGCCCGACGAACGCCCCGGTCGCGGCCTCCACCGGCGGGACGCCGGTGCCACAAGAGGCGGCCGACCGGCAGTCGTCCAGGGCCGCGGCCGCCACCGACAGCATCACCAACTGCTGCGGCAGGGCGTCCTCCAGCTCCTTCGGCGGGATGCGGAACCGCCCGACCGGGATCGACAGCTCCTCGATGTAGTACCCGGGCGGGCACGGCTCACCCGCCAGCCCCCAGCCATTCGTCTTGGGTGACGGCGGGGTGTCGTCGGCCCCGAAGACCCGCTCCTGGAACTTCCGCAGGTCGTCCCACGGGCCGAAGTGGGCCGCCATCCCGACCACCGCGATGGGTGGGCCCACGGGCGGCTGCCCGTGGGCTTGCGGGGTCGTGTCACCAGTCCACTCTTCGAGGAGAAGGTGCGCGTTAACGCCGCCGAACCCGAACCCGCTGACGGCCGCCCGGCGGGGCGTGTCGGGCGACCGCCGGTCCCACGGCTCGGCCGCGGTCAGCACCCGGAACGGGCCGCCGGCGTACTTCAAGCCCGGCGCGGGTTCGGCGAAGTTGGCCTGCGGCGGCAAGACCCCCGCCCCCATCGCCCCGACCACCTTGGCCACCGCCGCCGCCCCGGCCCCGGTCAACAGGTGGCCGACGGTGGACTTGACCGACCCGATCGCACACCGGCCGGGTGCCCAGCCATCATCGCCCCACAGCTCCCGCAGGCTGTCGAACTCGACCGCGTCACCGACCGGCGTAGCGGTGGCGTGGCACTCGATCAGGTCCACGTCCTGCGGCCGCCAGCCGGCCCTCGCGTAGGCCCGCCGCATCGCCCGCAGTTGGCCCTCCTTGGCCGGGGCCAAGAGGTTCCCGTGCCGGTCGTTCGACAGCCCGACGCCGGCGATGACGGCGTGGATGTGGTCCCCGTCCCGGACGGCGTCGGCCAGCCGCTTGAGGACGAACACGGCGGCACCTTCGCCGACCATCAGCCCGTCGGCCCGGGCGTCGAACGGGGCGCACCGGCCGGCCGCCGACAAGGCCCGCAACTGGGCGAACCCGAGCTGGGTGTACTGCGGGTCGGCCCCGTTGGCCCCGCCGGCGAGCATGGCGTCGGCCCGCCCGGCGAGTAACTCGTCGGCCGCCAGCTTGATCGCGTACAGCGACGACGCACAGGCGGCGTCCAGGGTGTAGCTCCCGCCACCCAGCCCGAGGGCCCTGGCCAGCACCCCGGCCGGCAGCCCGGCGACGTACCGGTTCAATGGGGACACAGGCCGGGAGGCCCGTGCCACCGGACCTTGCACAGGCCGGGAGGCCCGTGCCACTATGCCCTCCAATGGCACAGGCACTCCGGCCTGTGTCCCTTGCTGTCTTGGTGGCACAGGCCTCCCGGCCTGTGGTCCCAGGTACTCCCGGCACAGGGCGTTGGCCTTGTCGGTCGGCAGGCCGATGTTGCCCAGGACGACCCCGACCCGCGACCGGTCCACCCGGCCGGTCTTGGCCGACCGCCAGGCCCGGCCGCCGGCGTCCAGGACCGTGTGGAACAGCGGGTCGAGTTCGGCCACGAACGCCGGGTCGATCTCCAGCCCGGAGAGGTCCGGGGTGAACGGGTCGAGGTAGTAGCCGCGGCTATGTGGGGCCGCGTCCGGGTGCGGGACCCGGGGGTCGAGGCACCGGTCGGGCGGCAGGTGCCAGCGGCCGGCCGGCACGTCCCCCGACCGGTCGGCGGCGGCCGTCACGTCGGTCAGGAGGGCGGCGGGGTCGGCCCCGGCCCCGGGCAGGCGGAGGCCGAGGCCGACGATGGCGATGCGGTCGATCATGTCCCCGGGTATCGGCTTCGGGCGGGACGGGCGGCCCGCCGTCGGTCTGATGGTGTTTCTTCCGGTCGAATGGATTGGTTCGGGCGTGGGGTGGGACACCCGGCCGGAACCAATGAGGGCCGGGGTTCAGGCGGTGGCCGGGGCTTCGAGCCGGTTGCGGCGGAAGGCGGCGTTCAGCTTCGGGTCGATCATGCACTCGTAGTCCTGGACCTGGGCGACCACCGCCCCGTCGGCGTCCAGGTAGTCGAGGTCGGCCCGGACGAACCGGCCGTCGTCCCGGGTGACCCGGACGGCGACCGCCACCGGGCCGTCCGGGAACCGCCGACGGAACTGCCGGTAGCGGCCGACGAAGTTCGGCAGCGAGGTCGCCCCGTGCTGGTGCCGGCACCACAGGCACATCATCTGGAAGCTGGAGTCGATCACCAGCGGGTCGGCCACCCACCCGGACCGGGGTGGGGCCCGGAGCCAGTCGGCCGGGGGCGGGGCCGGGCGGGCGGCGGCGGTCATCCCGGCGTCGCTCATCCCGGTGATGGCGGCCAGGCCGTGCAGGGCCGGGCCGTGGAACAACAGCTCGGCGTAGGCCCGGTCGACCGGCAGCGGGTAGTCCGGCAGGGCCGGCGGGCGGTCGGCGGCCGGCGGCGGGGGCAGCTCGGCGGCCAGCACCACCTCGGCCCGGGACCGGACGGCGTCCTGGCCGTTGCGGCGCTTGGCCCGCAGCTCGACCGGGACGACCAGCCGGCCGTCCCGCTTGACGGCCTTCCCGGCGAACGCCCGGACGGCGGTCACGTCCCCCGGCCCGAGGGTGATGCCCTTGGTGATCCGCAGGTCGTTGACCCCGTGGAAGGCCAGCCCGGGGTTGCCGTGCAGGGCGGCGTGGGCCAGGAACTCCAGGTGCAGGGCGACCGGGAGGACGGCCCGGCCGTCGATCACGTGGGACGCCAGGACCGGGTGGGAGTCGAGGTCGACCGTCCGCTCGAACACCTGGGCCAGGTCGGCCGGCGGGGCGGCGGCCGGGGTCGGGGACGACCGCGACCCGGCGGCCGGGGCCGCCCCC
>JAIEQN010000298.1 GCA_019747685.1 Gemmataceae bacterium | reverse complement strand
CTCGCGTACCTCCGCGACCGGCTCGGGCTGCGGTTCGACCACCAGAAGGAGACGGTCGGCGTCCCGCCCGCCCTCCCGACCGGCCTCGACCCGCAGCTCATCGCCCGCGACACCCTGAAGGCCAGTTCGATCGCCCGGTGGGGGAACCTCGACAACTTCGAGGACCTCGCCCTCGACTGGATGGCGGCCGAGAAGCTGAGCTGGGAGAACCGCCGGCAGCTCCTGTCCCGGCTGCAACGCCCCGACGTGCCGAACCTCCCCAAGCTGGTCAACGACGACTTCGCGGCGCCGCACGCCCAGGCGTTCGGGTCGCTCCCGGTCCACCGGCTCATGACCCGCGAGCAACTGGACGAGTTGCTCAAGCTGAACCCCGGCGTCCTCAACGTCGCCAACTTCGTCAACGCCTACCTGGCCAAGCTCCAGCCCGGGGCGGACGACGACTGGAAGCGGGACCCGAAGGCCACACACGCCTACCTGGAGCGGATGCAAGCGTTCGCCGCCAAGCTGCCGCCGGCGTTCAACGCCGTCAAGGCCCACGTCCTGTTCCACCGGCTCGCCTTCGACCGGTCCCAGGGCGTCTACGACCGCGGCCGGTTCACCGAGTACGTCCAGCTGCCGCGGAACCAGCCGTACATGGCGGCCAAGTGGAACGAGCGGGACGAGTCCCGCCGCTGGCCGGCCGACCTGAACGCCGACCTCGGGGCCGTCACCCTGAAGCCCCCCGTCGGGGCCGACGAAGCGCTGGTCCGCGACTACCTGCAACAGTTCCTGCTCGAAGCCGAGAACACGAAGGAGTGGGAGCCGTACATCGACGAGACGTTCCTCCGCCACCTGTTCGCCGAGACCAAGATCGTCGGCGGGGCCGGGGACGCCGAGCGGTGGGCGTCGCTCCTGCCGCCCGACCAGTTCCGGCAACTGAAGGACCGGGTGGACCTCGACTTCGCCCCGGCTAACAAGACCGAGTTCGCCGTCGACGAGCCGATCACGATGGAGGTGTGGGTCAAGAACGCCCCGTCGCTGCTGGTCAAGGTGTACGAGATCAACACCCGGCACTTCTACCGGACGTTCGGCCGGGAGGTGGACACCGACGTGAGCCTGGACGGGCTGGTGGCCAACGCCGAGCGGGTCATCCCCGGCGGGGCCGACCCGTTCCGCCGCACCAAGCTGACCCTCACCTTCCCCGACCCGCAGGCCGGGCCGAACTTCCCCGAGCCGAACCGCCCGGGCGTCTACGTCATCGACCTGATCGGCAACGGCAAGTCGAGCCGGGCCCTGGTCCGCAAGGGCCGGCTGTACCCGCTCGTCTCGACCGGCACCGCCGGCCAGGTCGTCCGCGTGGTGGACGAGAAGCACCGGCCGGTCAACGACGCGACGGTCTGGCTCAACGGCCAGGAGTTCACGCCCAACAAGGACGGGGCGGTCGTCGTCCCGTTCAGCACGTCCCCCGGCCGGCAGCCGGTCGTCCTGTCCCGCGGCGACTTCGCCTGCCTCGACCACCTGCACCACCAGCCCGAGGCGTTCCGGCTGACCGCCGGCATCCACGTCGACCGGGAGAGCCTCCTGTCGCAGCGGGTGGCCCCGGTGCTGGTCCGGCCGGGCCTGACCCTGAACGGCCGGCCGGTGTCGGTCAACCTGCTGGAGGACGTGCGGCTGCGGATCACCTCGGCCGACCACGACGGGGTGCCGTCGTCCGTCGAGGTGCCCGACTTCAAGCTGTTCGAGGACCGGGAGTCGATTCATGAGGTCCGGGTGCCGCCGCGGCTGGCCTCGCTGACGATCGCCCTGACGGCCAAGGCGAAGGTCCTCAGCACCGGCCAGACGGTCGACCTCTCCGCAGCCCAGACGTTCACCCTCAACGGCCTGGCCCGGACCGACCGGATCGAGGACCTGCACCTGGCCCGGTTCGGCGGCACCTACGTCGTCGAACTCCGCGGCCGGACCGGCGAGGCCAAGCCCGACCGGGCCGTCACGGTCGCGCTCAAGCACCGGGAGTTCAAGGAGCCGGTGACGGTGTCGCTCAAGACCGACGCCGAGGGGCGGGTGACGCTCGGCGGGCTGGCCGACATCGCGGCCGTCACCGCCACCGGCCCGGAGGGGACGGCCCGGGGCTGGGACCTGACCACCGACCGGCACACCTACCGGCAGCTCGTCCACGCCAAGGCCGGCGAGGTCGTGTCGCTGCCGTACCTGGGCACGGCCGGCAAGCCGGACCGGGCCGAACTGTCGCTCTTTGAAGTCCGCGGCTCGGACATCCGGGCCGACCGGTTCGCCGCCGTCGCGGTCAGCCGCGGCATGATCGAGCTGCGGGACCTCGCCCCCGGTGACTACGACCTGCTCCTGAAGCAATCGGGCGAGAAGGTCCGCGTCCGGGTCGCGGCCGGGGACGAGGTCGCCGGGAACCTGCTCAGCCCGGTCCGGCACCTGGAACGGCCGCTGCTCAAGCCCGTCCAGGTCGAGTCGATCACCGCCGATAACGACAACCTCACCATCCGGCTGCGGGACGCCTCCAAGTTCACCCGGGTCCACGTCATCGCCACCCGGTATCAGCCGGCGTACTCGGCGTTCGCCGACTTGGGCAAGGTGCGGGACGCCGAACTCGGCGGGATGACCCCGGCCCAGGCCCCGTCGGTGTACCTGACCGGCCGGAACATCGGCGACGAGTTGCGGTACGTCCTGGAGCGCCGTGGCCAGAAGAAGTTCCCCGGGAACATGCTCGAACGGCCCGGGCTGCTCCTGAACCCGTGGGCCGTCCGGACGACCGAGACGGGCGAGCAACTGGCCCGGGCCGGGGACGACTTTGCCAAGCGGGGCGGGGCCTCCGAAGCCGCCCCGGCCGCCCCGGCCGCCCCGCCGGCCCCCAAGAGCGCGGCCCCCGACTCCATGGTCATGGGCGGGACCCGCGGCGGGCAGCCCGCCGACCTGTCGCCCGACCTCGACTTCCTGTACGACGCCGCGGCCGTGGCGGTCAACCTCACGCCCGACGCCGACGGGGTCGTCAAGCTGCCGCGGAAGGACGTGGGGCCGCACCCGCTGGTGCAGGTGGTCGCCGTCGACCCGCTCTCCACCACCGCCCGGACGGTCAGCCTGCCGGAGGAGAAGGCCCGGTTCGCCGACCTGCGGCTGCGGGACGGCCTCGACCCGGCCGGGCACTTCGCCCAGCAGAAGCAGGCCACGGTGGTCGAACCGGGCAAGCCGTTCGTCATCGCCGACGCGGCGGCCAGCCGGTACGAGACGTACGACAGCCTGGCCAAGGTGTACGGCCTGTACGCGACGCTCGGGAAGGACCCGAAGCTGGCCGAGTTCGCCTTCGTCCTCCGCTGGCCGACGCTGAAGGAGGCGGAGAAGCGGGAGCTGTACAGCAGGTACGCCTGCCACGAGCTGCACTACTTCCTGTCCCGCAAGGACCCGAAGTTCTTCGCCGAGGTGGTCCGCCCGTACCTGGCCCACAAGAAGGACAAGACGTTCCTCGACCACTGGCTGTTGGGCGACGACCTCGGGCGGTTCCTCCGGCCGTGGGAGTACGGCCGGCTGAACGCCCCCGAGCGGGTGCTGCTGGCCCGGCGGGCGGCCGGCGAGCCGGCCCGGGTGGCCCGGCACTTCGACGACCTGCTGCGGCTGACCCCGCCGAACGCCGCCCGCGAGCTGTTCGAGTTCGGGGTCGCCCTCGAGGGCGAGTCCCTCGGCCTGGGCGACGAGGCCAAGGCCCGGTTCCGCCAGGAGCTGGCCCGCAAGTCGGTCGCGCTGGGCGAGATGGACCACCTGTCCCTGAACGGGGCGCTGCCGACCCCGACCGGCGGGCCGATGGGCATGGCCGGGGCGGGCGGGTTCGGCGGCGGGGGGATGCCCGGCGCACCCCGGGCGGGGCTGTCCGTCGCCGGGCGGGAGGGCCGGTCGGGCGGCAAGCGCGACGCGGACAAGAAGGAGATGGCCAAGCTGAGGGACGCCCCGGAGGAGCAGGCCGAGGAGAAGAAGCTGAAGCAGAGCGCCCTGGAGGCCGAACACCTCTACCTCGACGACCGGGCGACGGCCCTCGGCGCCGTCCGGCAACTGTACCGGAAGGTCGACCCGACCCAGGAGTGGGCCGAGAACAACTACTACAAGGTCCTGATCGGCCAGCAGACGGCCGACCTCGTCCCGGTCAGCCCGTTCTGGGCCGAGTACGCCGCCCACCAGGACGGCCCGTTCGTCTCCCGGCACCTGCCGGCCGCGGCCCGGAACTTCACCGAGATGATGTTCGCCCTGTCGGTCCTCGACCTGCCGTTCGAGCCGGCCAAGCACGAGGTCCAGTACGAGGCCGGCAAGATGACCATGACTCCCGGCAGCCGGGTGGTCGCCTTCCACGAGGAAGTCCGGCCGGCCGAGGCGGCCACGAACCCGCCGCCGATCCTGGTCAGCCAGAATTTCTACCGAGCCAACGACCGGTTCCGGGACGTGAACGGCGAGCGGGAGGACAAGTTCGTCGCCGGCGAGTTCGTCGCGCAGACGGTCTACGGCTGCCAGGTGGTCGTCACCAACCCGACCTCCTCCCGCCAGCGGCTGTCGGTGCTGGTCCAGGTCCCGGTCGGGGCGGTGCCGCTCGGCGGGGCGAAGTACACCCGGTCGGTCCCGCTCGACCTGGAGCCGTACCGGACGCACACGATGGACACGCTGTTCTACTTCCCCGCCCCGGGCAGCTTCGCCCACTTCCCGGTCCACGTCGCCAAGGACGAGCGGGTGGTGGCCTCGGCCAAGCCGGCCACCTTCGCGGTGCTGGCCAAGCCGTCGAAGCTCGACACCGAGTCGTGGGCCTACGTCTCCCAGGAGGGGGCGAACGACGAGGTGCTGGCCTTCCTGAACCGCGAGAACGTCCGGTCCCTGAACCTGGACCTCGTCCTGTTCCGGCTCAAGGACCGGGCCTTCTTCGAGGCGGTCGTCAAGCTCCTCCAGGACCGCCACCTGTACCACCCGGGCGTCTACTCCTACGGCCTGTTGCACGCCGACGCGGCCGCCGCCCGCCAGTTCCTCCAGCACCAGGACGGCTTCGTGAACGAGGCCGGCGGGCCGATCGCCTCGCCGCTGTTGGACATCGACCCGGTCGCCCGGCACGCCTACGAGCACCTGGAGTACAAGCCGCTGGTCAACGCCCGGGCCCACGGCCTCGGCAACCGCCGGCAGATCGTCAACGAACGGCTCCACGAGCAGTACCACCACCTGCTCAAGACGCTGACCTACCGCACCGACCTCTCCGACGCCGACCTGCTGGCGGTGACGTACTACCTGCTCCTCCAGGACCGGGTGGACGAGGCCCTGGCGGCGTTCGCCCGGGTGAACCGGGACGCGGTGCCGACCAAGGTGCAGTACGACTACTGCGCCGCGTACCTGGCCCTGTCGGAGGGGAACACCGCCCGGGCCGGGGCCGTCGCCGGGGCCTACGAGGGCCACCCGGTCGACCGCTGGCGGAACCTGTTCGCGGCCGTCCGGGCCCAGGTGGACGAGGCCGAGGGCCGCGGCCAGCGGGTGGTGGACAAGGACGACCGGGACCAGCAGCAGGGGCAGCTCGCCGCCGGCGGGCCGGGGTTCGAGCTGGCCGTGACCGCGGCCGGGGTGAACCTCTCCTGGCAGAACCTCGACTCCGTCCGGGTGAACTACTACCGGATGGACGTGGAGCTGCTCTTCAGCACCAACCCGTTCGTCGGCCGGGGCGGGGGCCAGTTCGCGGCCATCCGGCCGAACGCCACGGAGGTGGTGGCCCTGCCCCGCGGCCGGACCAAGCACACGGTCCCGATCCCGGCCGAGTTCGACGGGAAGAACGTGCTGGTCGAGGTGTCGGCCGGCGGCCAGACCCGGGCCGTCCCGTTCTTCGCCACCACCATGACGGTGACGATGACCGAGAACTACGGGCAGTTGCGGGTGACGGACGCGGCCGCCGGCCAGCCGGTGCCGAAGGCCTACGTCAAGGTGTACGCGAGGCTGGCCGACGGGTCGGTGAAGTTCCACAAGGACGGGTACACCGACCTCCGCGGGCGGTTCGACTACGCCTCGGTCAGCACCCCCGAGAAGGCCGGGATCGACCGGTTCGCGGTGCTGGTGCTGAGCGACGACCGCGGGGCGGTGATCCGCGAGGCCGCCCCGCCCCAGCGGTGACGTGTCTTGGCGAGCGGGGGGCGTCAGCCCCCTGTTCCTTGTGGCACCGGCAGGATGCCGGTGCGGTTTTCCCCGCACCGGCATCCTGCCGGTGCCACAAGGAACACGGGTGACACCACATCCGGATTCCGCCACCGATTACCTACATCGCCCCGGGTTTACCCGTTGCGGCCGGCCGGCCGGCGGGTACACTCAGATGGCGCACCGTCCATCCCCGCACCGGAGGGCGTCATGACGCCCCGCCGCCTCTCCGCCGTCGCCCTACTGGCCCTGGTCGGGTTCGCCGCGGCCGCCGCCGACCCGAAGCGGGACGCCCTCTGGGCGGCCGTCCGGAACAACGACCCCAAGGCGGTGCAGGCCGCCCTCGACGCCGGGGCCGACGTGAACGCCCGGAACGAGTACGGCGTCACCGCCCTGTGGATCGCCGCCGGGAAGGGCAAGCAAGAGGTCGTCGAGCTGCTGGTGAAGGCCGGGGCGGACGTGAACGCCCGGGACGACATCTGGTATCAGACGCCGCTCAGCTCGGCGGCCGGCGGGCTGAAGCTGGAGGCGGTGAAGACCCTCCTCAAGGCCGGGGCGAAGGACGCCGACGCCGCCCTCCTCACGGCCGCGGGGGGCGGCAACGCGACGATGGCCGAGGCCGTCCTGGGCCTGGCCGAGACGAGCCAGGACGCCCGGGACCAGGCCCTGTTCCTGACGAGCGCGTCGAACGAGAAGCTCCGCGAGGTGCTGACCAAGGCCGGGGCCAAGCCGCTGCCGCCGGCCGCGGAGGCCGACCGGAAGCGGTGGGCCGACTGGGCCGGCACCTACGACAGCGACGGCGGGGCCAAGCTGGCCGTCGCGGTCAAGGACGCCGGGCTGGTCATCAGCGGCCGGCTCGTCCGGCAAACCGGCCCGGACACGTTCGCCCCGCTCGGGGTCGCCGGGACCAGCTACCGCGTCCAACCGAAGGACGGCAAGCTGGCCGGGATCACCATGAAGCGGTTCACCGCCGAGTACGCCTTCACCCGGTTCAAGGAGCCGGTGGTCAAGGCGGCCCCGGCCGTGGTCGCGGCCCGCGGCCAAGCCGCCCCGCTGAACTGGCCGTCCTTCCGCGGGCCGGACGGGACCGGGGTGGCCGACGGCCAGGCCCCGCCCGTCACCTGGGACGCCAAGACCGGCGAGGGGGTGCGGTGGAAGACGCCCATCCCCGGCCTCGGCCACTCCTGCCCGGTCGTCTGGGGCGACAAGGTGTTCGTCACCGCCGCCATCAGCAGCGGCCAGCCGGACCAGTCGGTCCGGGTCGGCAACTACGGCGACGTGGGGTCGGTGGACGACACCAGCAAGCACACCTGGCAGGTGCTGGGCCTCGACCGCGACAGCGGCAAAATCCTCTGGACCCGGACGGCCTACGAGGGGGTGCCGAAGATCAAGCGGCACCTGAAGGGGAGCCAGGCCAACTGCACCCCGGCGACCGACGGCCGGCACGTCGTCGCCTGCTTCGGCCCGGAGGGGCTGTACTGCTACGACTTCGCCGGCAACCTGCTGTGGAAGCGGGACCTGAGTACCCTCGATTCCTCCTTCGCCCTCGACCGCGAGTACGAGTGGGGCTTCGGCAGCTCGCCGGTCATCCACGAGGGGAATTGCATCCTCCAGTGCGACCTCAGCCGGGACTCGTTCATCGCCGCGTTCAGCCTGGCGGACGGGGCGAAGGTCTGGTCCACCCCGCGGGACGAAATCCCGTCGTGGAGTTCGCCGGTGGTGTGGCGGAACGGCGTCCGCACGGAGGTCGTCACCAACGCCGCCCAGTACGCCCGGGGTTACGACCCGGCGACCGGGGCGGAGCTGTGGCGGCTGGCCAAGAAGTCGGAGGTGACGATCCCGGCCCCGGTCCTGGGCAAGGACCTGGCGTTCATCTCCAGCGGCAACCGCCCGATCCAGCCGATCATCGCCGTCCGGCCCGGCGCGACCGGCGACATCTCCCTGAAGGAGGGCGAGTCGTCGAACCGGTCGGTCGCCTGGGGCAAGCTCCGGGGCGGGCCGTACATGCCGACCCCGATCCTCTACGGCGAGTACCTGTACACCTGCTCGAACTCCGGGATCGTGGCCTGCTACGAGGCCGCGACCGGCCGGGAGGTGTACAAGGAGCGGGCCGGCGGCGGCAGCTACACGGCCTCCCCGGTGGCCGCCGACGGCCGCATCTACCTCACCTCGGAACAGGGGGAGGTGCGGGTGGTCAAGGCCGGGCCGCAGTTCGAGCTGCTGGCGGTCAACGCCCTGGGCGACTACTGCCTGGCCACCCCGGCGATCTCGAACGGGGCGCTGTTCGTCCGCAGCCACCACTTCCTCTGGGCCCTCGGGGCGAGGTGAGGCCGGTCAGTCCGGGGGTTGGACGGCCTCGCCGCCGGCCCGGGTGGCCAGGGCCGGCATGACCGGGTCGGCCGAGTACTGGAGGAACCGGACCGACCCGTCGGCGAACAGGAAGTGGGCACCCCCGGCGTGCGGGGACCAGAAGTGGAACATACCGCACGGGTCGTCGAACCCTCTCGCGGGCCTGTACGGGTAGCGACCCGGCCCGCACGGCGACCCGGCCGATACCGGTTGCAGGTTCGGCTCCCGCACGCCGAGGATGAGGTCGGCGGACCCGGTGAACTGCCCGAGGGCCGGGGACCACTGGCCGGTCCCGGCGTACCACCACCCGAACTGGAAGTCGTGACTCGGCGACCGCTCGCCGACCAGCAGGGTGTTGCTGGTGCCGTCGGTCGTGTCCGCCAGTCGGGTGGCGGAGTCCTGGAACAACATCCCGTCGCGGGCGGTGACGGCGTCCCGGCCGGACACCCCGAGGTAGGACGTGAGCGCGACGGTGAGGCCGTCGCGGGCCGCGAACTGGGCGGTCCCGAGGCGGGGGTCGGACGGGCACCCCATGAGGGCGACGACCGTGCGGAGGCCCGGGTGCGGGGCGAACGGGTTCGGGTCGGTCCAGTAAGACGCCCTCGCCTGGTCGGCCAGGGCCGGCTGTTCGAGGTACGACAGGGCCGACACGGCCCAGCCGGAGAACCGCATCCGGTCCGGGTGCTTCGGCGACCGGTGGCCGGGCGGGAAGGCGTAGCGGGCGTCGTGGTGCTGGTGCAGGGCGAGGCCGATCTGCTTCAGGTTGTTTCTGGCACTTCGTCCGCGCGGCGACCTCCCGGACCCGCTGCACGGCCGGCAGCAGGAGGCCGATCAGGACGGCGATGACGGCGATCACCACCAGCAGCTCGACCAGGGTGAACGCCGGGTGGGGGTCACGGCCCCGGTGGGGGATCATGGGGGGTGTCCGTCGAGATGCCCTGACCGCGGGCAGTCAGGACGACCGGCCGGATGCCGTTGTCCTCGAGTAGGACGGTCATCTCGACCTGGAACGGGCCGGGCCGGCGGACGGTCAGCTCGCACGGGTATTCGAGAGTTCCGCCGGCCGGGATGACGAACCGCCGGTCCTCGCCCGGCTGGAGGCAGTTCACCTTGCACCCGCCGCTGGCCCCGAGGACATGCCGCGGCCGGCCGGCCGGGTTGGTGATGGTGAACCCTACCGTGGTCGTGCCGAGGGGCACCAACCCGAGGTCACGGTCGGCCTCGACCGCCAGCGGCGGCTCGTCCGCCCGGGTCCCCGGGGGGCCGGCGGCCGGAAGGCCGAGTAACCGGCCGCCGCCAGACAAGCCGCCGCCGACAGAACGTGGGTCGCGGTCCGCCTCATACCTGGCTCCCACCCGCCGGGGCGGGGCGAGGCCGGACCGAATACCGGACCACGGCCGCCAGCCCGCCGCACACAACGGCCGCGAGGACGAACCAGACGTACCGCGGCGTGGGCCGGGGCCACTCGACGCCGACCGGTTCGGGGAACCCGAAGTCCGACAGGGTGAACGCCGCATCCGGCGGGCGGGCCGTCGGGTCGATCGCGTACTCGGTCTGGCTGACCATCTCGAGGTCGCCGCCGGGAACGGGGTAGTACTCGCGCCGCGTGGAGCGGACGGGAACGGGCACCCCGCCCCGGGTTTCGGCGGCGACGGTGTATTCCGAGGTGCCGGCGGTCTTGTTCATCTGGATGTCGGCCCGGGCGGATTCGACCGTCCCGAACGGGTCCGCCCGGAGCCGGACTTCCAGGGTCTTGAAGGTCAAGTCGTTGTTGCCCGCCCGGACTCGCCGCGGCCGGCCGAGCCGGAGGACCGACCCGCCGTCCGCACCCCGGGCCGGGGCAAGGTCGTCGGCCAGGTCGGCCAGGGGCACCCCCTCGATCGCCGTGAGGCCGCGTACCTCGCCGAGGATGGCGTCCAGTTGGCCGCGGATCGGTCCGGCGGCCGGCTCGCCATTTAGGTGGACGGCCTTGAGCAGCCAATCCTTTCCTTCACCCTTCTCGAGCTCGAAGACGTACTTCTCGTTCGCCACCAACAGCCGGTGGAGCGGGACCCTCCACCCCGAGTCCTCGACCCGAAGTTCAGCCCGGCGGCCGGCCGGCGAGAAGGCGAAGGACACCTCGGACCGTTGGGTCGAGGTGTCCGTGCCGGTCCGGTGGGTCGAGGTGTTCACGTACGACCCGGCCGCCCGGACGTACCGCTCCGTGTAGGCCGCCCAGCCCGCACGGGTGTCTGGACCGACCGACTCATCCCCGGCCGCGGGCCGGGCGACCGCGACCGCCAGTAAGCCGAACGTTAACGACATTCCCAGGCAACGGTTCATCCGTCCGGCTCCGCGGGCCGCCTACCGGCGGCCGATCGGCTGCTGCGCGCCGGCGACCGGGCTGGCCCGCCCCGCAGCCTAGTCGGTCATCACTTTTGAGGTGCGGGGTAGAGTCGCCGGAGCTTGACCCGGGCGTCGGCGGTCGTGAACCGC
>JAIEQN010000097.1 GCA_019747685.1 Gemmataceae bacterium | reverse complement strand
CCCGTTCGGGGCGGCGGCCGGCGGCCCGGCCGGGCGGGGGGTGAACCCGGCCGGCCCCTTGTCGGTCGGCAGCTTGCCCGGCGGGGTGAGCAGCCCGGGCGGGGCGTCGCTCCCCTTCGGGTCGGCCGGCCGGGGCGGGGGCAGGTCGTCCAGGTTCAACTGCCCGGGCAGCGGCGGGGCCGCCGGGTGGTCGAGGACGGGCGGGAGGAACGCGGTGCCGACGGCCGGCCCGAGCGGGTGCGGCGGGCTGAGGGCGGCCGGGTCGTGGGCCGGCCGCTCCCGCAGCTTGATCGCCGCCGCCGTCCGTTCCCGCTCGTGGTCGGCCGCCCGCTTGCCCAGGTACCCCGGGAGCGGGGCGTCGGCCAGGGTGACGTTGTTGTACCGCAGGGTCGTCCCCTTGGCGAACTCGAACGACGCCAGGGCAGTGTTGTACTGGGCGATGGCCGCGAACTCCTCCGAGATCGACGTCGCCAGGTCCCGCTGGGCCTGGAGGTAGTTGAAGTACTCGTTCAGGTCGAACTGCCCCAGCTCGATCCGGGTCCGGACCCGGACCATGTATTCAGTCAGCTCCTTCCGCCGCTCCCGCAGGGACGGGATGACGGCGTACGTCTCGTCCACCCGCCGGTACTCCCGGACCACCTGCTCGGCCACCCGCAGCTCGTCGTCCCGCAGCTGCAGGTACGTCCGGACCAGCCCCAGGTTGGCCTCCCGGACCTGGGCGTTGGCGTCCCGGAACCCGAGCGGCATCGACAGCCGCACCCCCAGGGTCCACGAGTTGAACTGGTTGTTCGACAGGCTGCTGAAGGCGTTCCCCGGGGTCCCCTGGTTGGCCCCGATCAGCTCCGACCCGTCCAGCCGGGTGCCCAGCCCGGCGACGTCGTAGGTCCCGAAGGTCCGGAAGTCGGGCTGGCGGAGGTTCTTGCGGAACAGGAGGTTGAGCTGCTGGATCTTGACCTCCTGCCGCTTCATCATGAGTTCCGGCCGCAGGGCCATCGCCTCGTTCACCGCCCCGTAGAAGTCGGGGGTGAACTTGGCCAGGTTCGGCTCGTCGACCGGGACCAGCCGGTGCCCGTCGTCGCTCCGCAGCCCGAGTAGCCCGCGGAGGTTTCGCTCGCTCTCCAGCACCTGCCCGCGGGAGGTGATGACCCGGGCCTCGAACTGGAAGAGCTGGGCCTTGGCCTGGTTCAGGAGCTGCGGCGGGGCGGCCCCGGCCAACACCCGGGCCCGGACGAACCGGTACTGCTCGTAGGCCTGCCGCAGCCCCTCCTCCTGGGCGTACTTGTTGTAGTACGCGCTGTACAGGTTCCAGTACGCGGCCTCGACGTTCACCAGCATGTGCTGGTTCAGCCGCTCGAACTCGCTGCGGGACTGGTCGTACCGGATGCGGAGGACCAGGATGCCGCTGCCCAGCCCGCTCCCGCTCTGCAACACCCCGCCCTCCTGGAACCCCTGGACGAGCTGGCTGCGGGGGTGCTCCGGGGCGATCTGGTTGATCTCCACCCCGAACAGTTGCAACAGCGGCTGCTCGAACCCGAACTGGAGCCGCGGGGTGTAGTTCGGGTTGATGAACCCGGCCTGGGTCGAGGTGGTGGCGAACTTCGAGTAGTCGACGCTGAACGTGATCCCGGCCGTACCGCCGGTCGGCAGCGGCTTGAACAGGGTGGTGTTCAGGCTGGCCGCGTCCCGCTGCTGCTGGAACGACAGGAACTGGGCGGCGACCGGCTGGTCGACCTTCTGCCAGGTCATGCTCGACACCCACCGGGCGTCGAACTTCGACAGCGACCGCTCGACCAGGGTGTAGTTGATCGCCGGGTCGAGGGCGAACGCCCGGATCGGGTCGGCCTGGTTCTGCAACTGCCCGCCGAACGACGCCACCTGCTCGCTCTTGTTCCCGAACTGGGCCGGCGACTGGACCCCGACGTTCCCCTGCTCCAGGGCCAGGGCGATGCACTCCTTCAGGGTCAGGTACCGGGCCGGCCGTTCCGGGTCGGTCACCGTCGTCGGCGGGGAGTCCCCGGCCACCGCCGGCGGGGTGATGGCGAGGTGCGGGTTCAGCTCGATGGACCGGGGGACGTGGGCCGTGATCGCCGCCGTGTAGTCGCCCGGCTCCAGGAACAGTTGCTGCTTGCAGCCGACCAGCCCGACCAGGGCGGCGGCGACCAGCCCCCGGAGGACCCGCAGTGCCCAACGGTTCCCGCTCATCGTGTCCCCCGTCCCGGCCGTCGTGCCGACACCCCGCCTCCCCCGGGCGGGCCCGGCGGCGGCCGCGCGGTGGGCGCGGCCGCGGCACGGACGCCACGGCGGGGCATCTGGGTCAGCTATCGGCCGGGTTGAGCGGCGGAATTCAGCGACTTTGCCGGCGGTGACGGTCGGCCGGCCCCGGGGAACGCGGGTTGGCGAAGTGGGGCGGAAGCGGCTCAAGCCGGCGGGTGGCGGAGTTCGGGTGGCCTGCCGGATGTAGGGTGGGTCGAGCGACCCGCAGGGTCGCGCTAGACCCACCGGGCGCAGCGTAGCACGGTGGGTCGGCGGTCGTCCCGACCGCCCGGACCCACCGTGCTACGAATCGGTCCGCCCCGGTGCGATAGCCACGGTGGTCAGACCGAGGGCCCTTTTGATCGGGATCAGCTCGCCCACGTCGTTCCCCTCGACCCGATGCCCGATCCATTGGAGGAAGTAGCCCACGACCAGCGTACCGACGCCCCAGTACCACGGGGCCAGGAACAAGAGCGGGACGCCGGCCACGGCCAGCGGGATGCCGACCAGGTGAATCCAGAAGTTGAACGGGTGGCGGTGGCGGTCGAGCCAGTTCCGCCGGGCTCGGGCGGCAAACCCGAACAGCCGGCGGGCGATCGGGAAGCGGTAGCTCATCGGGTTGATCTACGACGTTCGGGATGACACGGCGGTCGACCCCGATCGGAATCGTGTTGACTTCGACCGGGACGGCGGCATAGGATGCAGGCGGGGTTAATCAATCGATTGACTTGCTTGGCCCGAGTTATGGCCATCCCCTCACCACCCCCGGATCCTCGCCTTCGGCTGCTGGAAGCCGCCCAAGCGGAGTTTTCGGACAAGGGGTACGACGGGGCGACCACCCGCGACATCACCCGCCGGGCCGGGGTGAACATCGCCGCCATCAACTACTATTTCGGCGACAAGGAGCAGCTCTACATCGAGGCGGTGAAACACGCCCACGTCTGCGCGACGGCCGGCGGCCCGTTCCCGGATCCCCTTCCGGGCGTGACGGCGGCGGACCGGCTGGCCGCCTTCATCCGCGAAATGGTCCGTCGGATGCATGCCCCGGCCAGCCCGACGGCGATGAAGCTGATGATGCGGGAGTTGGCCGAGCCGGGGAAGGCGGCCGACGTGGTCGTCCGCGAGTTCGTCCAGCCGATGGCGTTCGCCCTTCGGGACATCCTCGCCGAACTGCTCCCGGACATCGGCCACAAGCGGCTGCTGATGACCGGGTTCAGCGTCATCGGGCAGTGCCTGTTCTACCGCCAGAACCTGCCCGTCGCCGAACTGATCTTCGGCAAGCCGGCGGTCGAGGAGCTCGACCTCGCCGCGGTGGCCGACCACGTCGTCCGGTTCACCTTCGCCGCCCTCGGTCTCGCCCCGCCGTACCTGGCTACCGGCCCGGAGGGCGTGTCATGAGCTGGGTCGCGTTGAAGATGCTGACCGGCGACAAGGCGAAGTACTTCGGCATCGTCTTCGGGGTGACGTTCGCCGCCCTCTTGATGTCGCAGCAGCTCTCCATCTTCTGCGGGCTGATGCGGAACACCACCAGCCAGATCCGGGACATCCAGGGGGCCGACCTGTGGGTGATGGACCGGAACGTCCAGTTCATCGACGACGTGAAGCCCTTGTCGGAGAACGACCTGTACCGGGTCCGGGGGGTGCCGGGGGTGGAGTGGGCGGTCCGGCTGTACAAGGGGATCGCCCGGGCCCGGCTGGCCGACGGCAACTTCCAGCAGATGATCGTGCTCGGGCTGGACAACGCCACCCTGGTCGGGGCACCCGGGCCGCACCGCATCCTGCACGGGACGATCGAGGACCTGCGGCAGCCGGACGCCGTGTTCATCGACGAGTTCGGGTGGAAGTACCTGTACGGGGACGAGCCGTTCGCCGCCGGGCGGAAGACGCTGGAGCTGAACGACAAGCGGGCGGTGATCGTCGGCATGTGCAAGTGCAACCCGACGTTCCAGACGTTCCCGATCCTGTACTGCACCTACTCCCAGGCCGTCCAGTTCATCCCGCAGGAGCGGAAGACGCTGTCGTTCGTCCTGGCCAAGGCCGACGACGGGGTGACGGAGGCCGAGGTCTGCCGGCGGATCACCGACCAGACCGGGTTCAAGGCCCTGACCGACGACCAGTTCTTCTGGACGACGATCGACTACTACATGACCCGGACCGGCATCCCGATCAACTTCGGGATCACGGTCATGCTCGGGTTCGTGGTCGGGTGCGCGATCGCCGGGCAGACCTTCTACCTGTTCACGATCGAGAACCTGAAGCAGTTCGGGGCGCTCAAGGCGATGGGGGTGGGGAACCTCCGGCTGATGGGGATGATCCTCCTCCAGGCCTATGTGGTCGGGGTGATCGGGTACGGGCTGGGCCTGGGCGGGGCGGCCCTGTTCGGGTGGGTGTTCGAGCGGGTGGTGACGACCGCCCCGCCGGCCTTCTACTTCGCCTGGCCGATCCTCGGGATCACGGCCGGGGCGGTGCTCCTAATCGTCACCCTGTCGGCCCTGGTCAGCCTGCGGCGGGTGCTGTTCTTGGAGCCGGCGGTAGTGTTCCGGTGACGCGGCGGGTTTGGGGTATCGGGGTTCGGGTGGGGTCGTAGGGTGGTTCGGGGCGGCCCTCCGGGCCGCCCGGACCCACCCTACGGAGGACGGTCGGATGCCCGCGACGCTCGACTCACCCGCCGGGACCGCCGCCGTCGCCCTCCGGGGCGTCGGGAAGGTGTTCGGCATTGGCGACACCCGGGTGGCCGCCCTGCGGGAGGTCGACCTGGACCTGCCGTACGGCGAGCTGGTCCTCCTGGTCGGCCCGTCCGGGTGCGGCAAGACGACCCTGATCTCGGTCGTGGCCGGGCTGCTCGACCCGTCCGAGGGGGAGATCGAGGTGCTGGGCGAGAGCCTGTCCCGGATGCGGGGCGGGCGGAAGGTCCGGTTCCGGGGCGAGCGGATCGGGTTCGTGTTCCAGCAGTACAACCTGCTCCCGGCCCTGACCGCGGCCGAGAACGCCGCCGTCCCGCTCCTAATCGCCGGGTGGAACCGGCGGAAGGCGGTCGCCCGGGCGGCCGACCTGCTGACCGAGGTGGGCCTGGCCGACAAGCTGACCGCGTACCCGAGCCAACTGTCGGGCGGCCAGCAGCAGCGGGTGGCGATCGCCCGGGCCCTGGTCCACGAGCCGAAGCTGTTGGTCTGCGACGAACCGACCGCCGCCCTCGACGCGGCCAGCGGGCGGACGGTGATGGGGCTGATCCGCAAGGTGGCCGTCGAGCCCGACCGGGCGGTCGTGGTCGTCACCCACGACAGCCGGGTGTACGACTTCGGCGACCGGATCGTGTCGATGGCCGACGGCCGGGTCGAGAAGGTGGAGGTCAAGCCGGCGGGCTGATCGGACCAGGGGCTGTCGCCCCGGGCTAAGTTGTTACGGCCCTTCGGGCCTCCAGCCCGAACTGCCGGAGGGCTGAAAGCCCGACACACAATAGCCCGGGGCTGTCGCCCCGGGCCGTAGCGCCCGCGGAGGTCGTCATGCTCACCCGCTACCTGTTGCCGGCGCTGGCGGTGGTGGCGTTCGGCTTCGCCGTCCTCCAGATGACCAAGGCCCAGCAGAAGCCGCCGCCGGTCAGCCCGCCGGTCGAGCCGGCCCGGTCGCCCTACAGCAAGACCGTCGCCGGGGCCGGGCTGGTCGAGCCGGAGACCGAGAACATCGCCGTCGGCACCCACCTGCCGGGGGTGGTGAAGGCCGTCCACGTCCGGGTGGACGACCGGGTCAAGGCCGGGGACCCGCTGTTCGAGCTGGACGACCGGCAGCTCGCGGCCGAGCGGGACGCCCGGGCGGCGGCCCGGGAGAGCGCCAAGGCCCAGGAGCAGAGGCTGCTGGACATGCCCCGGGCGGAGGAGCTGCCGCCGCTCAAGGCGAAGGTGGCCGAGGCCGAGTCGGCGGTCGCGGACAAGCAGAAGCTGTACGACCTGTCCCGCCGGGCCGGGGTGTCGGGGGCGGCCGGGGAGGAGGAGGTGTTCGGCCGGCAGCAGGCGGTGGCGGTGGCCAGGGCCCAACTGGCCAAGGCCCGGGCCGACCTGGCGTTGGCCGAGGCCGGGGCTTGGTCGGCCGACAAGCTGGTGGCGGCGGCCGCGGTCAAGCAGGCCGCGGCCCAGCTCGGCCAGACCGAGACCGAGCTGGGCCGGCTGCGGGTGACGGCCCCGCGGGCCCTCCGCCCGGGGCCGGCCGGCGGCCCGGTCGAGTTCCGGGTCCTCCAGGTGAACGTCCGGCCGGGGGAGTTCGTGGCGACGGCCCCGGGCCAGGGGATGATCGTCCTCGGGGCGGTCGGCCGGCTGCACGTCCGGGTGGACATCGACGAGAACGACATCCCCCGGTTCCGGCCGGGGGTGCCCGGGTCGGCCAGCCCGCGGGGCAGCCCGGGGGTGAAGTTCCCGCTCGCGTTCGTCCGGGTCGAGCCCTACGTCATCCCGAAGAAGTCGCTGACCGGCGGGAACACCGAGCGTGTGGACACCCGGGTGTTGCAGGTGATCTACGCGATCGACGCCCCGGACCCGCCGCTGTACGTCGGCCAGCAGCTCGACGTGTCCCTGGACGCCGGCGGGGGATAAGATTTCACCACAGAGACACGAAGGGGCACGAAGGGGCACCGAGAAGAAACTTGATCTCGGTCTTCTCCGTGGCCCTTCGTGTGAACTCCGTGCCTCTGTGGTAAAATCCTGGCCGACCCGGGCTTCCCGATGCGAATCGCGCCGTCGATCCTGTCCGCCGACTTCTCCCGGCTGGGCGAGCTGGTCCGGGAGGTGGAGGCGGCCGGGGCGGACCGGGTCCACGTCGACGTGATGGACGGCCACTTCGTCCCGAACCTGAGCATGGGGGCGGTGGTGGTCAAGGGGCTGCGGCCGGTCACCCGGCTGCCGCTCGAGGTTCACCTCATGGTCGAGGACCCGGGCCGGTTCCTGGACGGGTTCGTGGCGGCCGGGGCCGACACCCTCATCGTGCATCTCGAAGTGCAGGACGACCCACGGCCGATCTTGCAGCACATCAAGGGCGGGCTGGGCAAGAAGGCCGGGCTGGCGTTCAACCCGGACATGCCCGTGGCCCGGGTCGAGCCGTACCTGCGGGACGCCGACCTGGCCCTGTGCATGACCGTCTTCCCCGGGTTCGGCGGGCAGGCGTACATCCCGGAGAGCACCGACCGCATCCGGCAGCTCCGGGCCATGATCGCCCGGCACAACCCGGACTGCGAGCTGGAGATCGACGGCGGTGTCGAGCCGCACACGATCGGGCCGGCGGCGGCGGCCGGGGCGAACGTGTTCGTCGCCGGCACGGCGGTGTTCGGGGCGAAGGGCGGGCCGACGGCGGCGGTGAAGGAGCTGCACCGGCTTGCGGAATCACACCCCCGCCCGTAGCCGCGGGTGGGCCGTTCAGTACCGCAGTTCGAGCCCGAGGTTGACCGACTGGGCCCAGAAGTCGGAGTCGGCCGCGTCCCGGCGGTTCGCCCCGACCGGGTTGACCCGGAACGGGTCGGCGGCCGACACCGGCGGGGCCGGGTCGATCACGTCCGGCCCGCGGGTCAGGTGGTTCAGGTAGAGGAAGCTGTACCCGACGAACAACCGGGCGTGGTCGCCGAGCTGCCGACCGACCGTCACCCCGACCGCCGGCAGCACCCCGAACCGGGTGTGGTCGCGGTCGCCGCTCAGCCCCGGCCGGGCGTAGAAGCCCGACGGGATTACCGTCCCGTCCACCCGGAACTTGCCCTCCAGGCTGGTGTCGGTGAAGACCGTCCCGAAGGCCACCTTCCCGGTCATCCCGGCGTACCACGACCCGGCCCGGTACTCGCCGGCCAGCCCGACCTGCCCGCCGTGGAAGTCGTTCTCGGCCCCGGCCTGGTCGCGGAACCGGACGATCTGGCCGGCCGGCCCGAGCCGCTTGCCGTACACCTCGAAGTCGTCGGCGACGTGGGCGTACCGGTAGCCGGCGAGGGCGTCCAGCCGGGCGTCGGCGGAACACAAGAGGTTCCGCCGGTAGTTCACGTCGGCCGACGCGAACCGGGTGTTCAAACCGGCCTGGAACGCCCCGACGTACCCCGCGTCCGGGTCCGACAGCGGGAACGTCCCCTCGGCCGTCGGCAGGAACAGGCTGACCCCCGGTGGGAACAGCGTCGCGTTCGTGCCGCCCTGCGACAGGTAGTAGAAGCTGGCGTCGACGCCCCGGAGGTGCTGTTCGTCGAGCCACAGCCCGGCGCTCAGCCCCAGGCCGGCCCGGAACGGAGCCCCGGCCCGTTGCCCGCCGTACCCGACCGGGCCGGTTGGGGTGCCGATGCGGACCAGCCCGGGGACGTTGGCCCCCCGGGTCCAGCCGAGGGCCAGGTCCGAGGCGACCCAGAACCGCCCGGCCGGGCCGCACGCCGGGTCGCGGTCCCGTCCGCCCTCGGGAGCCCGGTCGGGCAGGTAGAAGTAGCCGTGGTCGTACCCGCCGGCCGGTCCGCGGTGCGGGGCCGGCGGCGGTTCGGCACCCGGCACCGGTAACAGCGGCGGCAGCTCGGTCGGCCGGTCGGCGTCGGGGGGCTGCCCCCGGGCCGCCCCGCCCAGGACGGCCGCGAGCGCCAGGCCGACCCCGGGGGCGGTGCGGCGGGTCATCGCGTCCTCGTGGGGTGGTGCGCGCCAGACCACAGGCCGGGAAGCCCGTGCCACCGAAGCCGACCGCCGGTCACTATCGGCCGGCCGGGGGCTCGGACTGGAGTTCGCCGGCCGGCCCGGCCGAAACGGGTGGGTGACGAACGACTTCCGCCCGGGGGCCGCCGGATGACCCTGTGGATCGACGAACTGGCCCGGCTCCTCGGGGCGTTGTTCGCCCCGGCCCGGCCGGCTACACTCACCCCCACGCCGCCACCATCGGGGGGACGCCGGATGCTCCGTCGGGCCGGGGTGTTGGTCTTAATGGCCGCCGTCCTGGCCGGGGCCGGGTACGCCGGGTACGCCCTGTTCTGGCACGAGCCGCCCCCGCCGTACACCGAGCCGCCGACGGTGGCGGACACCGGCGACCGGCTGCCGACGGCCGACGAGTTCGCGGAACTCGCCCGGACCGACCCCGTCGCCATGCTCTAGGCCGGGCTGACCCGGTACAAGCGGGAGGTGCAGGGCGGGTTCCGGGCCGTCATCCACAAGCGGGAGCGGATCGGCGGCACGCTGCACCCGGCCGAGCGGGTCCGGGTCGCCGTCCGCAACGACCCGCCGGCGGTGAGTATGATCTGGGAAGCCGGGGCCCGCAAGGACATCGTCGGCTCGACCCCGGTGGCCGCGCTCTACCCGTACACCGACGGCAAGACCCCGCCGAAGGCCGACCCGGCGGCCATGGCCGCCTGGCGGCCGGACGCCTGGCTCGAATCGGGGAAGTGGAAGCACGTCGAGGTGAAGGGTGACCTGGCCCGGGCGGCGGCCCGGTACTGCATCACCGACAGCGGGTTCGAGCCGGCCATGCTCCGCACCCACGCCGCCTGGAAGCGGGCGAAGGAGCGGGGCGACCCGACCCCGTCGTACCTCGGCCTCAAGCCGGCGGACGAGCTGGGCGGCCGGGCCTGCCACGTCATCCGCCGGACCTGCCCGCACACCGAGGCCGACAGCTTCGCCCTGGACGAGGAGCGGCCGACCGACCCGAAGAGGGTGGCCCGGGACGGGTTCGACCAGGTCACGATCTTCGTCGACGCCGAGACGTGGTTGCAGGTCGGGACCGAGCTGAAGAAGGCCAACGGCGAGCTGGTCGGCGAGTACTATTTCGGGAACGTCGAGCTGTTCCCCGATGCGGTGCCGGCCGAGCCGTTCGCCGTCGCCACCATCAAGGCGGTGCCGGCCCCGAAGCGGTGAAGAGCGACGCACAGACCGGGAGGTCTGTGCCACCAATACTAACGGTGGCACAGACCTCCCGGTCTGTGCTTCCCACGCTACGGGCCTGATAACCCCCGCTCGCCCACCGCCCGGCGGACGGCCTCGGCCAGGTCGTCCGGGCGGAACGGCTTGGGCAGGTGGACGACCCGGCCGCCCGGGTCGGCCGCCGGGCCGCGGCCGCTGACGACCACCACCGGCAGGTCCGGGGCCGACCGCCGGACGGCCGCCAGCAGCTCGTCCCCGCCCGGCCCTGGCATCACCCCGTCCAGCACCGCCACCCGGAGGTCGGCCCAGTGCCGGCCGAACAGGTCCAGCCCGTCCGCCCCGTTCCCGGCCAGTAGCGGCTCGTACCCCAGCCCGCGGACGACCGACGCCACCGCCTCCCGGACGAACGCCTCGTCGTCCACCACCAAGGCCAGGCCGGCGGGGGCGGCCACCGGCCAGAGCACCCGCACCGTCGTCCCCCGGCCCGGGGCGGTGTCCACCCGGATCGCCCCCCGGTGCGTCCGGACGATCCCGAGGACGGCGGCCAGCCCCAGGCCCCGGCCCGGGAACCGGGTGGTGAAGAACGGGTCGAACATCCAGACCTGCACCTCGGGCGTCATCCCGTGCCCGGCGTCGGCCACCTCCAGGGCGACGTACCGGCCCGGCCCCGGGGCCAGCCGGTAGCCGTCGGCCGGGTCGTCCGGGCCGACCCCGACGAGGGCCGTGCGGACCGTGACGACCCCGTCGGGCGGGCCGGCCTCGGCGGCGTTGGCCACCAGGTTCCGCAGCACCTGGCGGACCTGGG
>JAIEQN010000371.1 GCA_019747685.1 Gemmataceae bacterium | reverse complement strand
GGTCGAGGTGGCGGCCGAGCCGGCCCGGCCCCGGCCGGACCCCGGCCCGGCCCCGGCGGCCGACCCGGACTACCTGCCGTTCGTCGAGCTGGTCGCCCAGTACCAGAGCCTCAGCGGGGTGGCCGAACTCCGGCTCGGCCCGTTCGCCGGGAACTTCCCCCGGGACTCGTTCGGCCCGTACCTGAAGCAGCAGGACGCGCTGCGGCACTGGGACCGGATCTGCCAGAAGATGTTCACCGCCGAGAACCTCCAGGACCTCAGCCGGCTGGCCCAAATCGTCCCGCTGGCCGAGAAGTTCGCGGCCGAGTTCCCGGCCAACCCCCACGTCCGCTACCTGCTCGGCACCCTGCTGGCCCGGCGGGGGCAGTACACCCCGGCGATCCAGGCGTTCGAGGGGGCGTCCGGGCTGGGATACGGGCCGGAGGCGGCCCGGGGGGCGGCGGTCTGCGCCTTCAAGCTCGGCGACCCGGTCCGGGCAGCGTGGCGGCTGATCCGGTTCCTGGCCAAGCGGCCGGCGGACGACGACCCCGGCCCGTTCTTCGTCTTCCTGCGGGTGGTGGACGAGGCCCGGGCGTACCAGGCGTGGGACGAGCTGCTGGCCGCCGTCACCGATGCCGACCCCCCGCCCCCGGCCGCCGCCCTGCTGCTCAACGGGCTGGCCTACTGCCTGCGGCGGAACGACTTGACGGCCGAGGCGGTGGCGGCGTACCGGCTGGCCGCGCAGGACCCGCCGCCGGCCGGCCCGGACCTGGTCCGGGCCGCCCGCCCGCTCGTCGACCGGCTCCTCCCGCTCGGGTCGTCCGCCTGGCCGGACCTCCAGGCCCGGCTGTCGGAGGAGGAGCGGCGGCGGCAGCAGGCCGAGGAGGCGGCCGCCTGGGAGGAGCGGCGGCGGGAGCAGGAGCGGCAGGCCGGGACCCGGCCGAACGGGGAGATCCACTTCTACCACCGGTCCCGACAGTTCGGCAAGATCCGGGACGAGGACGGGGTCGAGCGGTTCTTCCACCTGAACTCGGTGGCCGACCCCGACCTGCGGACCCAGCTCGAGGCCGGGGCCGTTCCCCCGCCGATCCCGGTCGCGTTCGCGCCCGGCCGGGGGAGGGACGACCTGCCGACCGCCCTGACGGTCCGCCCGGCCCGGACGGTCGAGCAGGCGGTCGCCCGGGCCGAGGCCCTGGCCCGGGAGGGGCGGTACTACGAGGCGATCGCGATGGTCGAGCGGCTGAAGGTGGGCGGCCGGCTGGCCCCGGAGCACGACGCCCTGGTCGCCGGCTGGCGGGAGGCGAACCGGGCCAAGACCGCCGCCCCGGCCGCCCGGCCGAAGGCCGGGTCGGTGTACGACCGGGCCAAGGCCGCCCACCGGGACAAGGACTTCGCCGAGGCCGAGCGGCTGTACCGGGAGGCGATCGGCAAGCGGGTCCGGTACGAGTCGGCGGTCAAGGACCTGGCCACCCTGCTCCAGCAGGCCCGGCGGCCGGACGCCGCCATCCAGGTGCTCAAGGAACACGACCCGGAGCGGTTCGACGACCCGATCGCCGCCCTGAACGTCCTGTCCACCCTGTACGAGCACTCGAACCGGAACCGGGAGGCGATCCCGGTGCTGCGGCTGATTCGGGCCCAGTCCCGCCGGCCGACCACCCCCGGATCGACAAGCGGCTGGCCCTGAACCAGTTCAAGTCCGGGGACTACGCGGCCGCCGAGGTCACCCTCCGGGCGGTCCTCCAGGCCGACCCCCGGCACGACATCGCCCGGCGGTGGCTGGACGCCCTCCAGCGGGCCCAGCAGACCCAGGACTACGGGGCGATCGAGGGGCTGCCGTCGCTGGTCGACCTGGAGGTCGAGCTCGGCCCGGTCCCTCGGTTCGACCTCGACCGGTACACCAAGTTCCGCGGGCTACGGACCGACGACCTGGCCGCCGCCCAGCGGAACGAGGCGACCGAGGAGACGTTCCAGCGGTACCACCGGGACATGAACCCGTTCTTCCAGGGGAAGCGGAACCAGCTCCTGCGGGAGAAGGCCGAGCACTTCCTGACCGGGGCCAAGCTCCTGGAGATGATCCGGTCGGAGGACCAGGACCAGCGGCGGAACTACCTGCGGAACTACTGTGCCGCCATGGGGGACGGGGCGGCCGCCGACCAGAAGCCGATGGAGGTCCTCCGGACGTACTACGCCGAGGCGTTCTCGGTCGAGCGGGTGTGGGGCCCGCAGCTGAGCGTCAAGACGACCCAGTTCCTGATCTCGTACACCCAGGGGGCGACCTCCGACACCGTCCTGGAGAAGAACGTCCCGCAGATCCCGGACGCGATCAACCGGCTGTGCGCCAAGGAGCCGGCGGCCGGGTTCTGGCACGACCTGCTGAACCTGTTCGTGACCAACCGGGCGGCGGCCGAGAACATCCTGCCGGAGATCTACCGGCACCCGGCCGGGCGGGGCAAGGCGGTCGCCTTCCTGGAGCGGATCGGGGTCGACGCGGCCCGGGCCGGGGCCGCCCTGGACGACTTCTTCCAGGCCTGGGAGGAGGCCCGCCGGGGCCGCAGCCGGGACCTGGCCGGGTGGGAGCAGCGGCTGCGGGCCCTGCTCACCCTCCGGATCAACGTCCTCGGGGTGGACGAGATGATCCGGGCGGCGGAGGAGGCCCGGCGGGACTGGCTGTACGCCCTGGACGGGGAGCGGCTGGCCACCATCCGCAGCGTCCTGGCCGACCAGGTCGGCCCGGACGTCCGGTCGGCCGACTCGTTCGAGGAGCAGGAGCGGCGGCTCAAGCAGGCCCAGGTCCGGCTGGAGGAGCTCGGGCGGAAGATCGTGGACGCCCCGACCTGGCCGTCGATCGGGGTGTTCTACCCGCTCGTCCGCCACCTGCTCGACCGGTGCCGGCAGGCCGAGCAGGACCTGCTCGACCAGAGCACCCCGGTGGTCGAGCTCGACCTGCTGACCAAACAGGTAGTCCCGGACGCCGACGGGGTGGTGTCCCTGGCGGTCGAGGTGTCCAACCGGGCCAACTGCTCGCCGATCACCGACGTCCGGCTGACCATTGGCCCGACCCCCGAGTACCGACCGGCGGTCCTGACGTTCGCCCACCCGGAGAGCATCCGCGGCGGGGAGACCGGGATCGTCCCGTGCAAGCTCCGGCTCAACCCGGAGGCCCGGGACCTCCAGACCCTGACCGTCGAGGCGATCCTGGAGTACAAGGACCGGCGGGACCAGGCCGTCCGCTCCCCCCGGCCGACCAGGACCCGAAGCAACTGTCCCTGCGGCTCCAGGCCGAGTCCGAGTTCGTCGACTTCCCGAACCCGTTCGCCGAGTACGCCAAGGGCGGGCCGGTGGCCGACCCGATGATGTTCAAGGGCCGGTGGCAGTTCATCAACCGGATCGTCGAGACCCTGGCGTCGGCCAAGTCCAAGGGGTACGTGTTCCACGGCCAGAAGCGGGTCGGCAAGACGTCCATCCTGATCCACCTGCGGGAGCGGTTGAACGACGCCGACCAGTTCCTGTGCACCAACTTCTCCCTGTCCGACACGGCCACCCGGCCGGCCGAGCAGCCGACCGAGGCGGCCGAGACCGAGTCCCTGTTCGCCTACCGGTTCCTCCGGGCCTTGTGGGAGGCCCTGCGGGACTTCGCCGGCCGCTACCCGGGCCGTCCGGTCCCGCCGTTCGACCACCCGAGCCTCGACGCCCTCCGGGCCGACCCCAACCCCGGGATGACCCTCCGGGAGCGGCTCGACGACTTCCGCTGGGCCTGCACCCAGACACCGGGGTGGGAGTCCCGCCAGCTGGTCTTCACCATCGACGAGTTCACCTACCTGTACGACGCCATCCTGGAGAACGACGCGAACCCGGCCCGGGGGGTGCCGCCGGCGTACATGAAGTTCTGGAAGGGGCGGATCGAGCAGCGGCTCTTCAGCGCCGTGCGGGTCGGCCAGGACACCATGCCGAAGTTCCTCCTCCGGTTCCGGAACGAGCTGATCTCGCTGATGCCGGAGCGGCTGACGTACCTCGACCCGCAGAGCGCCCGGGAGCTGATCGAGGACCCGGTCCGGGTCCCGGAGACCGGGAAGTCCCGGTACCTCGGCGGGGCGGTCGACAAGATCATCGAGCTGACCGGCGGCAACCCGTATTACATACAAATCTTCTGCGACAAGCTGGTCCAGGAGATGAAGCGGGTCAGCCAGGCCGAGACGACCGAGGTGGAGGTGAACGAACTGGCCCGGCAGCTGGTCCACGACGGCGTCCAGGGGCTGACGGTGAGCGCCTTCGACGGCCTGCTGGCGGCCGGCAACTTCCTCCAGGAGCAGGCCCAGATGGCCCAGAACTGGGCCGTCCTGTACGCCATCGCCCAGAACTCCCGGGGCGGCGGGTCGGCCGTCCGCAACTGCCCGGCCGAGACCGTGTACGCCGCCCCGGCCGTCGCCCACCTCGGCGAGGTGGCGGTGGCCGAGCGGCTGCGGGACCTGGAGGACCGGCGGGTGGTCGAGCGGCCGCCCCAGCAGCCGGACGCCTACCGCATCCGGGTCCGGCTGTTCCGGGACTGGCTGCTGCACAACCCGCCGCCCGACCACGCCCCGGGGAGGGCGGACGGATGACCCCGGCCAACCCGTTCGCCGCCTACTCGTCGATCGCCGTCGGCCCGGCCTTCTTCGGCCGCCGGGACGAGCTGGCCCTGGTCCGCAGCCGGCTGCTGGACGGGTCCGACCCGGGCAACCTGCCGGTCGTCGGGATGCCCCGGGTCGGCAAGTCGAGCCTGGTCCACCAGGCGGCCGCCGTCCTGCGGGACGAGTTCGCCGCCCGCAAGATCGTCTTCGCCGACCTCGGGCTGGGCATCTACCAGTCCGCCCGCCAGTTCTTCCAGGGCCTCACCAAGCGGGTGTACGAGCAGGTCCGGCGGGCCCGGCCGGACACCCGGTCGGTCGACGACCAGTTCCGGAAGGTGGCCGGCGCCGCCGGCCGGGACGGGGTCGAGTTCTACGACGAGATGTACGACTTCTTCGCCCGGGTCCGGGAGGCCGGGGCCCGGGTGGTGGCGTTCGTCGACGAGTTCGACTCGGTCCCGGAGGTGTTCCGGTCGGTCGACGAGTTCCAGGTCCTCCGCGAGCTGGGCCAGCACCCGGACCGGCGGGTCGCCCTGGTGACCGCCTCCCGCCGGCCGATCGAGGTGCTCGAGCGGAAGGGCCACTCGACCCTCGCCTCGGCCATGGGCCAGGTCCTCTACCTGACCCCGTTCCCCGACCGGGAAGCCGGCGAGTTCTACGACCGGTGCGGGGCGGCCGGGCTGCCCCTGGCCCCGGCCGACCGGGACGCCGCCCGCCGGGCCACCGGGTACCAGCCGTACCTGCTGTGCATGCTCGGGAACAACCTGGTCCGGGACCGGCAGGTGAAGGGGGCGGTGGACATCCCGGCCGTTTGCCGGGACACCGCCGAGGCGATCGTCACCCACTACCAGGAGGTGATCCGGGTGCTCCGGGACGCCGACCCGTACGCCCCGCTGCTCAAGCTCCTGTTCGGCCCGGTGTTCAACGTCACCCAGGACCAGGTCAACAGCCTCCGGCGGTACCACCTGCTCGTCCGAGACGGGGACGGATACCGGGCCTTCTCCGACCACTTCCACGAGTACCTGCGGACCCAGTTGCAGGCGGTCGACTACTGGCCGCTGTGGCAGGAGACCGAGCAGGCCGTCCGCGAGCTGGCCGGGGCCTACCTGGCCGGTGAGTACGGGGCGGGCTGGCAGGCCGCGGTCCCGGACAAGGCCACGCGGCTGGTCCGGGAGAAGGCCAAAGCCTGGCGGGCCCTGCGGGACGAGGAGGTCCGCCGGTATCAGGACCGGGCCTCCCCGAGCCTCCTCGACTACTCGTACGCCTGAGAGCTGTTCGAGGTGATGTGCCTGGACTGGCCGTGGTTCCAGAAGGTCCTCGGCGGGCGGCAGACCGAGTGGGAGAAGGAGTTCCGGCTCCTCAACCAGCTCCGGGCGACGGTCGCCCACTCCCGGGACATCGGCGAGGACGCCAAGGAGCGGTACCGGGCCGTGTCGGTCTGTCTGGAGCTGAAGGAGAAAATCGGGGCGTGGCGGGCGGCGACCCGGAGCCCGGCGGGCGGAACGTGACCCGGCTCGGGCCCGCTCCAAATCCACCGTGTCAGCCCGGCGGGGCCGGGGCGGCGAGTGGGGCGGACGCGTCTCGCAGGGCTTCGGCCATCGCCGCGGCCGTCGGGAACCGGTCGTCCGGGCGGGCGGCCATGGCCCGGCGGATCACCGCCCACACCGGGTCCGGCACGTCTGCCGCCGGCCCGTCCCGGTCCGGCCCGTCCGACGCCCGCACCTGGTACTCCAGGGCGAACGGGTTGGTCCCGGAGAACGGCCGGGTTCCGACCGCCAGCTCGTACAACACCACCCCGGCCGCGTACACGTCCGCCCGGGCGTCGGCCCGCCCGCCGGCCAACACCTCCGGGGCCATGTACCCGGGCGTCCCGGCCGGCGGGCCAGCGGGCGACTCGTCCAGGAAGAAGGCGTTGGGCGTTGTCACCGGCCCGGCCGTCGTGGCCGACAGTCCGAAGTCGGTCAGGACGGCCGACCCGTCCGCCCGCGGCAGGATGTTGGACGGCTTCACGTCCGCGTGGACCAGCCCACGGGAGTGGACGTGGTGGAGGGCGTCGCACACGTCGGCCAGCCGGCCGAGGTCCGCCGGCAGGTCGCCCCGGGCCCGGGTGATCGGCCCGCCGGGCAGGTGCTCCATCAGGTAGAACGGGGTCGGCAGGTCGGGGTGGGTGACGAACCGGTGCACCCGGACGACGTGCGGGTGGGCGACCGCCCGGGCGACCAGGGCCTCCCGCTCGAACCCGAGGACCCGGGCGGCGTCGTCGGCGTACCGGGGGTCCAACACCTTGGCCGCGAACTCCCGCCCGTCCCGGCCCCGGACCAGCCGGACGAACCCGGCCGGCCCCCGGCCGACCTCCCGCACCACCTCGTACTCGCCGAGCCGGTCGGGCCGGTCGGTCGGGGCGGGGGTCATGGCCGATCCTCCCCCGGCACCCGGCCGAAGCAGACGACCAGCAGGTCGTCGGTCTGGGGCCGCCCGGCGGCGTGCCGGCGGACCGCCTCGACCAGCCGGGCCCCGAACTGGGCCGGGGTCGACTCGCCCGGGACGTAGCACCGGTCGACCCCGCCCTCCCCGAACAGCTCGCCGAGCGGGCTGGTGGTCTCGATGACCCCGTCGGTCAACAGAACCACCAGGTCGTTCGGCCCGAGGTCCAGGGGGACCGAGGTGTACTCGAACCCGCCCATCACCCCGATCGGCAGGCCGACGGCCTCGGCCGGGAAGTCGTCGGGCGGCCCATCCCGGCCGGCCCGGTACACCCGGGGGCGAGGTGGCCGGCGTTGGCCACCCGGGCGGCGTGGGCGGCCGGGTCGAGGACCACCCCGTCCAGGGTGACGAACCGGTCGGCCAGCCCGCCCCGGATCATCCGGTCGTTCAGCAGACCGACCGCCCGGGCCGGGTCGTCCGGGTGGGTCAGGAACCCGTGCTGGGTTTCGCCGGACAGCTTGGCCACCGGCAGGGCGGCGGGCACCCCCTTGCCGGCCACGTCGGCGACCACCACCGCCAGCCGCCCGCCGGGCAGCGGGACGAAGTCGTAGAAGTCCCCGCCGATCGACTGGGCCGGTGAGTAGTACGAGTAGAACTCGTACCCGGGGACGGCCGGCTTGTCCTGGGGGAGGAACCCGAGCTGGACGGCCCGGGCCAGCTCGATCTCCTTCCGGTCCTTCTCCCGGGCCACCACCTGCTCGTGCAGCTTGGCCTTCCCCAGGGCGGCCGCTGCCAGGTTGGCCACGACCGACAGCAGGCTCAGGTCCTCCTCCCGGAACTTCTTGGCCCGGTCCTGGGTGTCCACCTGGAGGGCCCCGAGGGCCTTCCCCTCGGCCGTCACCACCGGGGCGCACATGGCCGACCGGATCTTGAACTCGGCGATCGACGCGGCCGGGCCAAGGGCGGCATCGGACGTAGCGTCCTCGATCAACAGGGCCTAGAGTGTCTCCACAGCCTTCTTCACGATGGTCCGGCTGAACCGGGTCTCGTCCAGCCCGGGGCGGCGGGCCCGTTGGGCCCGGGGGACCGGCTTGCCGGCGTCGTCGAGCAGCACGACGAAGCACCGGTCGGCCTGCTTGAACACCCCCAACAGGGTGTCGGCCAGCTTCCCCAGCGGCGGGTCCAGCTCCAGCGTCCGGGACAGGTCGGTGCTGATCTCCAGCAGCGCCCACACCGGCAGGTTGGCGGCGCCACCCGGAACCGCCCCACCGCCCGGGACGGGGACCGCCGGACGGGCGGTGGCGGGCCGGCTGATGGTCGTGTCGCCGAACGACTCCCCGCCGTCGTCCAGCACGGCCGCGTCGACGGCCGCGTGCAGCCCAAGGGCCGGCCGTCCGCCGGCGGGGCGGTCGGGAACGGCCCGAAGCCCTCCACCTTCACCCCCCCGGCCTCCGGCAGGAACACCCCGTACGGGGTCAGCCGGGCGTGGACGGCGCCCCGGGCGTGGACGTACTCCAGGGCCTCGACCAGCGGGACGGCCACCCGCAGGACGGCCGCCGCCTCTCCGACGAACACCCGGTCCTGGATGGCGGCCATCAGGGTCCGGTCGCCGGGGTGCTCCTCGACCACCACCAGGCACCCGCCGCCGGCGGCCGTCGGGTCGACCTCGAACCGGCCGCCGGCCACCGGCGGGACCGGCCGCCCCCGGCCGACCGCGTACCGGCGGAGGAGGGCGGCCGGGGCGTCCGCCGGGACGGCCGGTAGCCGGTCGGCCAACGCCCGGAACTCCGCCGTGTCGTACCCGGGCTAGATCAGCCGCAGGTTCACCACCGCCCCGGCGTCCGCCCCGACCGCGGCGAACGTCTCGGTCAGCCGGTCCTCGAACTGGAACCCGATGACCGAGAAGGCCTCCCCGGGGGCCGGGGCGGGCGGCGGGGGCGGCGGGGCAGGGGGGGCCGGCCCGGCCGCCCGGAGGTCGGCCAGCAGGTGCCGGGCGTGACGGTATGCCCCCTTCAGGCAGTCGTCGATGGCCAGCCCCAGCCCGTCCGTGATCCCCCGGTCCCGGCAGTACCGGAACCGCCGCTTGGCGATCGCCTCCAGCCGGTCGAAGGCCGACCGCCCGGGGTCGAACGGCAGGTCCCCGGTCAGCATCTGGTACAGCATCACCCCGACCGCGTGCAGGTCGGTGGCCGGCGACGGGGGGGACTCGGCCCGCTCCCGCACCTGGTCCGGGGCCAGGTAGTCCGGCACCGGCTGCGACCCGGCGACCAGCACCCCGACATCCAGGTCGTATCGGATCTGAACGCGGGGGGGCGGACGCGGTCGAGCGACGGGTCGTGGAACCGGAACAGGAAGTCGCAGACCTTGATCCGGTCGTCGTGCCGCAGCGGGGTCCGGTCCGTCACCTCCTTGCTGTTGACGAAGGTATGGTTCCGACTCTTCAGGTCCTCGATGAAGTACTGGCCGTCGGCCCGGGTGATTCGGGCGTGCTGGCGGCTGACCGCGTGGTGGGGGATGACGATCTGGCACAGTTCGGGCTCCCGGCCGACGACGAGCTCGTCCCCGTCGAGCGGGATCACCTGCCCGACGGAGGCGCCGGCCGGCGACTTGAGTAGGACCAGGGACGCCACGGCCACCCCTCGGGTCGGACCGATCCGGCGATCACCAGGCGATCCCCCGCCGGGCGAACAGGTCGTCGGCCGACTCGTCCTCCAGCGGGTGCGGCCCGTGCCCGCCGACCATCAGGAGCCGCCGGTCGGCCACCATCTGGTTGTAGATGAACACGTCCTCCCCGTCGCACACCGGGCAGCGGGCGTACCGGGCGAACGGGGCCAGGTCGAGGAACGCCGGGGCGGCCGGGTCGAGCACCCCGACCCGGCCGGTCTTGACCGGCCGGTCGAGCAGCACCTGCTGGCCGTCCCCGGCCACCGGGACCAGCCCGGCGCACAGCCGGTACCGGACCAGGAACCCGCCGGTATCCTCCTGGAAGTCGATCTCCTCGACCCGGACCGGGGGCAGCCCGGCCAGCCAGCGGACGGCGTCGAGCAGGTCGTGGGCCCGGGCCAGCCAGTCGTCGTACCCGCCGGCCGACCGGCCCCGGCCGTGGCGGAGGTCGATCCGCCCGCGGACCAGCCCGTCCACCAGGTCGAACCCGTTCCCGCCGCCCGGCCGGGGGCCGTAGAACGTGTCCCGCAGCCGGTCGACCACCGCCGACGCCCCGCGGGCCAGCTCGACCGCCGCCCGCAGGTACTCGACCCACTTCCCGAACGCCGGGCTGTGCAGCCGGTCGAGCCGGTGGGGGGCGGCCGGCCCCCGGGCCTCCCCGGAGGCCATCAGCCCGACCACCGCGCAGTACTTGACCACCTCCTCGGCCAGCTCGAACAGCCGGTCCACCCGCCCGTCCAGGTCCCGGTCCTTCCACACCCGGGAGTAGGCCAGGGTGATCGGGGACGGGTAGCGGAGCAGCACCTCGTCCCGCGGGCCGACCCCCGGGACCGGGGTGGGGGCGGCGACCCGGCGGAGGGCGTCCCGGGCGGCCGCCATGTCGGCCGGCCGGTCGGCCGGCTCCCGGGCAATCAGCCGCCCTACCACCTCATCCACCCCGGCCGGCAGCCCGGCCCGCAGCCGGGACGGGGGGGTCGGGTCGGCGGTGGCCTTGCGGTACAAGACGGCCTCCGGCAACTCGGCGGTGAACCGCGGCCGGCCGGTCAGCAGGTGGTACAGCAACGCCCCGAGGGAGTACACGTCGGATCGCGGGGAAGGGGCCCCGCCCCGGAACTGCTCGGGGGCCGAGTACAGGGGGTTGCCGAACAGCGGCCGGTCGGCGGCCGGGGCGGTGTCCGGCGGCCACGCCCGGGCCGCCCCGAACCCGCCGAGCTTGGCCGACC
>JAIEQN010000747.1 GCA_019747685.1 Gemmataceae bacterium | reverse complement strand
GCGGCCGCGGCCGCGGTCGGGGGGGCCGTATTGGCCGCCTTCTTCTTCCGCTCCGCCTCCTTGACCTCGTGCTTCAGGACCTCGCCCATCTCGTCGTCCGGCAGCCGCTGGGCCAGGACCGCCCGGAACCGGGCAGCCGCCTCGTCCGGCCGGCCCCGCCCGGCCAGCGCCGCCCCCTCGCGGTACAGCAGCTCCCAGTTCCCCGGCTTCTGGGCCAAGAGCCGCGACAGGACGGCCACCGCCGCGTCCGCCTTCCCGGACTGGGTCATCTGGTCGACGGTCTGCAAGGCCCGGTGCGGCTCGGGGTCGGCGGCGACCAGCTTGGCCCAGATGTCGGCGGCCTCCTCCGGCTCGCCGGCCTTGATGAGCAGGGCCGCCAGCCGGAGCTGGTGGTCGTAGCTGTTCGGGGCGGCGGCGTTGAGCTGCCGCTGGTACTTGACCGCGGCCGGGATGTCGCCCTCCTGCTCGCACAGGGTCCCGAGTTGGGCGAGGAGGTTGGTGTCCCGGGTGTTCTCGGTCAGCAGCCGCTCGAGCTGGAGCCGGGCGGTGCCGAGGTCCCCGGCGGTGGTGAACGCCTGGGCCACGCACATGGTCATCTCGCGGGCCTTCTCGGCCTCCCGCCGCTCCCGCTCCAGCCGCTCCATCAGCCGGTCGAACTGGTTCGCTTCGAGGTAGAGCTGCGTCAGCCGCTCGACGACGCCGAGCTTCCCTTCCAGGTCGGGCGTCTTCTCGAACGCCCGCCACAAGAGCTCGATGGCCTCGCCCTGGCGGGTCCGCTCGCCGAGGGCGTTGGCCAGCGTCACCAGCCCCTGGGGGTCGGACGGGTTGGCCCGGACCGACCGGCGGAGGGCTTCCAACCCCTCCTCCTGCTCGCCCAACTGGAAGCAGAGGTCGGAGAAGTACTTGTAGACCTCCGGGTTACCGGGCGAGGCGGCGAGTAGATCGCGGCCGGCTTGCAGGGCCTCGGTCCGCCGGCCCAGCCGCTGCTCCAGCTTGGCCACCTGGGTCAGGTACTCGGTCCGGAACCGGCGGTCGATGGCGGCCAGCTTGCGGTTCAGGTCGGCCGCGGCCAGGAGGTTCCCGCCGGACTCGTTGATCCGGGCGGCGGCGATCAGGACCGGGACCGATTTGGCGTCCTTTTCACCCGCCTTGGCGACGGCGGCGGTGGCTTGGTCGGTCTGCCGGTTGGCCTCGTAGTACCGGGCCAGCCGGAGCCACCGGTCGGCGGTCGCATCGGTGCCGGCGTCCAACTCCCGCTGGAGGCCGTCGATCTTCTCCGTCAGGGTCTCGGTCGCCTGGTAGACCTTGATCCGGGCGACCAGGATTTGCTCGACCTCCTCGGCGTTGCTCGTGACCTTGCCGGCGGCGTCGAGCTGCTTGAGGGCGGCGTCGAACTGGCCGTCGTCGGCCAGCAGGTTGGCGTAGGTCGTCAGGAGGCCGAAGTCGTCCCGCTCCAGGGCGACGGCGTCGGCCATCGCTTGCACGGCCTCTTTGCGGTAGCCGAACCCGGCGAACACCTCGGCCAGCCGGGCCAGGTTCTTGCTGTTGCGGTTCGGGCCTTCGGCGATCGGCCGCCAGGTGGCCAGGGCCTCGTCCGACCGCTTCAGGGTGTGCAGGTACTCGCCCAGGTACTCGCGGTACTGGGCGGCGGTCGGGGCCAGCTCGATCGCCTTGCGGTACAGGGTGATGGCCTCGTCGGTGGCGTTGGCCCCGCGGAGCAGGTCGGCCACCTGGGACGCCGTCACCGGGTCGTTCGGCTTCTTCTCCAGCATCCGCCGCCACACCGCCGCGGCGGCCGTCCGCCGCTCGGCCTCGGGCTTGGCCGCGTCCCGCACGATCAGCCGGCCCCACTCCCGGAGGATGTCCGGGTTGTTCGGGTCGGCCTTGTCCATCGCCGCGTACTGGGTCGCGGCCTCGGCGAAGTTCCCCTCGGCGACGTACTGGTCGACCAGGGCCTGCCGCAGGGCGCGATTGGCCGGGGCGGCCTCGACCCCCTTCTTGAGCCAGTCCCGGGCCTCCGGGCCGCGGCCCTGGCCGGCGAGCGTCTTGGCCAGCCGGGCGATGGCGTCCACGTCGGTCGCGTTCTTGGCCAGCCAGCCCTCGTAGTACTTGGCCAGCCCGGCGAAGTCGTCGTTCTTGAGGAACACCTCCTCGACCCGCCGGCGGACATCGCGGTACAGCCAGCTATCCGGGTTCAGCTCGGCCAGCAGCTTCTCGAAGTCGGCCAGGGCCTCGGCCGACTTCTTCAGCTTGACCTTGAGGTCCGCGGCGTCCATCCGCAGGGTCGATTGGCGATACTTGTCCTCGGTGGCGTCGGCCAGCTTTTGCAGCCGCGGCAGGGCCTGCTCGTACTGCCCCTCGTCCACCAGCGCCGAGGCGATCTGTTCTTGAACGCGCGGGTCGTCGGGGAATTGCTTCTCCAGCCTGGCCCAGACCTCCAGGGCCTTTTCCGGCCGCTGCGACCGCTGGTAGACCCGGCCGAGGGCCTGGTAGATGTCGAGCAGGTCGTTGCGGGCCGGGCTGCGGGTCAGGGCCTGCTCGAAGGCGGCCGCCGCGTCGTCCGGCCGGCCGACCAGGACGAGCGACTGGCCGAGGTAGAACGGGGCGATCGGGTTGGCCGGGTTCGCCGCCGCGGCCTTCTCGAACGCCGCGACCGCGGCCGCGTCCTTCCCTCGCTGGGCTTCGAGCAGCCCGACGACCATCCACGCCGAACCCGGTTCCTTCGCGGCCCGGGCGGTGTACTCGGCGATCAACTTGTCGAGGGTGCCCCGCTCGACGTGGTAGCCGTAGAACCGGTCGAGGGCGGTGCCGCGGCGGGGGTTCCCGTCCAGCACCTTCTGGAACCGGTCGGCGATGGCCTTTTCCTTGGCCTCCTCGGCGGACAGCTCCTCCGGGTCGGGGGCGTCCTTCGCCGGCGGCTGGGCGGCGATCCACACCCCCCACCCGACGACCGCGAAGAGGGCGAAGGCGAGGGCCGGCCCGATTCGTCCATGCCGCATGGGAGCGCTCCAGGGGTGCGGGTCGGGGGCGGGGTTCGGGAGGGTCCAGTGTCGCACACCGGCGGCCGGCCGTCCACCGTCCGGACGGGCGGCACACGGAACTTTAACCGGCCGACCGCGGGCGGCGTTGGCCGGCCGCTGTCACGAGCAAGGGCGGAGTGGCCGCCGATGGACGCGGATGGACACGGATCAAAAAAGTCCGTGTTCCGACCCGATCGATCGGCGTTTATCCGCGTCCATCGGCGGCCACTCCGCCCGGCCGTCCGAGGGATTCCCTGTTAACGATTGCCCGGCCGGGTCGTTTCAATCTGCGGAATCTGTCCGGATTCGTTTGACACCCGGCGGCCGGGTCGGTAACTTCAGACAAGCTACCTGAGGTCGGCCCCGGCCGCAACCAGATTCCGCCCGCCCCGCGAGGGACCGATGACGACCCCCGACGACGTGAAGGCCCGGCTCGATTCGTTCCGGGCCGACTTCGGCCGGCTCCGGGCCGAGATCGGCAAGGTGATCGTCGGCCAGGACGACATCGTGGAAGGGACGCTGGCCGCCCTGATCGCCGGCGGGCACGTCCTGCTCGAAGGCGTCCCGGGGCTGGGCAAGACGCTCCTGGTGCGGACCATTTCCGACGCCCTGCACCTGTCGTTCGCCCGCATCCAGTTCACCCCGGACCTGATGCCGGCCGACGTGGTCGGGACGAACGTGGTGCTGGACAAGGGGGACGGCGGACGGCGGTTCGAGTTCCAGAAGGGGCCGGTGTTCGCCAACATCGTCCTGGCCGACGAGATCAACCGGGCCACCCCGAAGACCCAGTCGGCCCTGCTGGAGGCGATGCAGGAGCACCACGTCACCGTCGGCGGGACGACGTACCCGCTGCCCGAGCCGTTCTTCGTCCTGGCCACCCAGAACCCGCTGGAGATGGAGGGGACGTACCCGCTGCCGGAGGCCCAGCTCGACCGGTTCTTCTTCAAGCTGCTGGTCAAGTTCCCGAAGTTCTCCGAGATGGAAACGATCCTCGACCGGACCACGGAGGCCCACAAGCCGACCGCATCGCCGGTATTCGACGGGGTCCGCATCCAGGAGCTGGCGCAGTTGGTCCGGCAGATTCCGGTGGCCCCGGAGGTCCGGCGGTACGCCATCGCGGTGGTGATGGCGACCCACCCGGAGGAGGAGCTGGCCACCCCGATCACCCGCCAGTACGTCCGGTACGGGAGCAGCCCGCGGGGGGCCCAGGCGATCATCCTGGCGGCCAAGCTGACGGCCATCCTGGACGGCCGGTACCACGTCAGCCGGGACGACGTGCGGAAGGTCGCCCCGATGGCCCTGCGGCACCGGCTGATCCTGAACTTCGAGGGCCAGGCCGACGGCGTCCCGGCCGACGCGGTGGTCAAGGGGGTGCTGGACAACGTCAAGGAACCGGCCGCGGTCGTGAGCTGAGAGGGGCCGCGGATGAACGCGGATGAACGCAGATCGGAGGAAGGCAGGGACGAAGAGTTCCTGCACGCCCGCCTCACCGAGACGGTGATCGGCGTCTACTACGACGTTTACAACGAGCTGGGCTACGGGTTCCTGGAGAGCGTCTACCACAACGCGATGGTGCTGGCCCTCCGGCAGAAGGGGCTGACGGTCGGGTCGAAGGTCCCGGTGCCGGTCTGGTTCCGCGGGCAGTTGGTCGGGGACTTCGAGGTGGACGTGCTGGTCGAGGACGCCGTCCTGCTGGAGCTGAAGTCGGCCCGGGCGCTGGACTCGGCCCACGAGGCCCAGACCCTGAACTACCTCCGGGCCACCCCGGTCGAGGTCGGGCTGCTGATGAACTTCGGCCCGAAGCCGCAGTTCAAGCGGTTCGCGTTCTCGAACGCCCGGAAGCGGCACCGGCCCACGCCCTAACTCTGTGATTTCTGCATTTTGCTGATCTGTGTTTATCTGCGTCCATCTGCGGCCCACCCCATGCCCCTGTTCGACTCCGAGTTCCTGAAGAAGCTGGAATACCTCTCGCTCGTGTCGAAGCGGGTGTTCCGGGGGTCCCTGCTCGCCCAGCGGCGGACGATGCAACTCGGGACCGGGGTGGAGTTCGCCGACCACCGGGAGTACACCCCCGGGGACGACTTCCGCTACCTCGACTGGAACCTGTACGCCCGGCACGACGAGCTGCTCCTGAAGCGGTTCCAGGAGGAGGAGGACTTGCACGTCTACTTCCTGCTGGACGCCTCCCGGAGCATGGCCTTCGGCGACCCGCCGAAGTTCGACTTCGCCCGCCGGGTGGGGGCGGCCCTGGCGTACATCGCCCTGGCCGACCTCGACCGGATCGCCGTCACCGCGTTCGCCGCCGACGTCGCCGCCGACTTCCCCCTGACCCGCGGCAAGGACCGCATCCTGTCGCTGCTCAAGTTCCTGGAGAACCTGGAGCCGCGGGGCGAGGACACCAACCTGGAGCGGGTGGCCACCGGGTTCGTCCACCGGGACCAGCGGCGGGGCCTCGTCGTCGTGCTCAGCGACCTGTACGACCCGGCCGGGTTCGAGCGGGGCCTCGACATCCTCCGCCACCGCCGGTACGAGCCGCACGTCGTCCAAATCCACGACCGGTACGAGCGCGAACCCGCGGACATGCTCGGCGACGTGGAGATGTGGGACGTGGAGTCCGGCACCTCCCGGAAGGTGACGGTGACGGAGAAGAACCTGCGGCAGTACCGGGCCCTGTTCGACGACTTCCAGGATAAGGTCCAGGGGTACTGCACCCGCCACGCCCTCGGCTGCACCCGGACCAGCACCGAGGTGACCTTCGACGAACTCATCCTCCGGATGATGCGGACGGCCGGAGCCGTGAGGTAGGGGAGGGGCCGCAGATAACGCGGATGAACACAGATAAGAAATGTTTGAAAACAAACTGCTTCCTGATTGATCTGCGTTTCTCTGCGTTTATCAGCGGCCAACATCCATGAACCTGATCTCCCCATTTGCTCTGTGGTGGTTGCTGCTGGCGGTGCCGGTGGTGGTCTTCTACGTCCTGAAGATTCGGCTCAAGCGGGTGCCGGTCTCGACCGTCATCTTCTGGCGGCAAATTTTCGACGAGAAGAAGCCGCGGTCGCTCTGGCAGCGGCTGCGGCACCTCGTCTCGCTCCTGGTCCAGCTCGCCCTGCTCGCGATGCTGGTCGCCGCCCTGGCGGAGCCGTTCTTTTCGTGGGAGGCGGCCGGGGCTCGGCGGGTGGTGCTGGTGGTGGACAACTCCGCCAGCATGGCCGCCACCGACGTTGCCCCGTCCCGGCTGGAGCGGGCGAAGGAAGAAGCCGCGGCCGTCATCCGCGGGCTGCGGCCGCGGGACGAGCTGGCCATCGTGGCCGTGTCGCCCCAGCCGCGGGTGGTGTGCGGGCTGACCGGGCACCACCGCACCCTGCTCGACGCCCTCGCCGGGATTCCCCAGACCGATGGCCCGTCCCCGCTGGCGGCGGCCGCCGCCGTCGCCCGCCGGTTGGCGGCCGACACCGACGGCGGCGGGAAGGAGCCGCAGGTGGTGGTCGTCACCGACGGCTGTGGCGAGGCCGCACCGGCCGCGGCTGACGTGCGGGTGGTCGCGGTGGGCGAGAAGGTCGGGAACGTCGGCATCACCCGGTTCCAGGCCCGCCGCAGCACCCTCGACCCGATCGGGTACGAGGTCCTGATCGAGGTGGCGAACCAGTCCGACGACCCGACCGGCGACTTCCGGCTGGTCCTCAAGCTGAACGACCACCCGCTCGACGTGGTCCCGCTCAACCTCCCGCCGAACGGCAAGTGGTCGAAGACGATCGACAGCACCACCGCCGACGGCGGCCGGCTGACGGCCGAGCTGGTCGTCAAGGGCGAGAAGGGCGACGCCCCGTACCCGGACGCCCTGGCCGCCGACAACACCGCCGTCGCCGTCCTGCCGAAGCGGGAGCCGATGCCGGTCCACCTGCACAGCCCGGCCGGGAACTGGTTCCTGGAAAACGTCCTCCGGGCCAACCCGCTCGTCAACCTGACCGTCGGGAAGCAGTTGGCCGACGCCCCGCCGCCCGGGGCCGTGGTCGTGTACCACCGGGAGGTGCCGAAGACGCTGCCGCCGGGAAACGTCCTGGTGATCGACCCGGCCAACGGCTGCGACCTGTGGGCCGTCGGGGACAAGCTGGCCAACCCGATCGTCACCCAGCAGGACAAGGACTCGCCGGTGATGGCCCACGTCCGGCTGGACAACGTCCTGATGCCGGAGGCCCACAAGCTGACGTTCACCCCGGCCGCCGGCAAGCCGCGGGTGCTGGCCGGGGTGGTCACCGGCGACCCGGTGTTCGCCCAGATCGACCGCCCGTCCGGCCCGGTGGTCGTCCTGACGGTAGACCTGGACAAGGGCGAACTCCCGTTCCGGACCGCCTTCCCGATCCTGGCGACGAATGCCCTGGCCCTGTTCGCCGGCGGGGCCGGGGAGTTGCGGGAGGCCGTAGCCACCGGGGCGACGGCCGACGTGAACCTGCCGGCCACCGGCCAGGCGTTCGAGCTGGTCTCGCCGGACGGGTCGGTCCGGAAGCTGCCGGCCGGGGCGGCGAAGGCGACGGCCGGGCCGTTCGACCGGTGCGGCGTCTGGGCGGTGACGGCCGACGGCAAGCCGATCGAGGAGGTCGCCGTCAACCTGATGAACCGGGCCGAGAGCGACCTGCGGCCGACGGCTCCGGAAGCGCCGCCGGCCACCGCCGCCGACGCCGGGCTGACGAGCGGGCTGCTCGGCCGGCCGGTCTGGTGGTACCTGACCGCCGCCGGGTTCCTGCTGGTGGCCCTCGAATGGTACCTGTACCAGCGGCGATGGATCAGCTGAGTTACGGCCGCTGATAAACGCAGATTAACACGGATCAGCGGAAAATTCGAATGGTTCCGAGCCGCTTTGAAACTCGTTCCGTTCTGATCTGTGTTGATCGGCGTTCATCTGCGGCCAACAGGTATCCTCGCTATGCCCCTTGAGCTGACGCACCCGTGGGTCCTGCTCGGGCTGCTGGCCCTGCCGGTGGTCGGGTGGTACTACCGCCGCGGGCTGACCGACTTCGCCCGCTGGCAGCGGCGGCTGTCGCTCGCCGCCCGCGCGGCCGTCGTCGCCCTGCTGGTCGTGGCCTTGGCCGGGCTGACCTGGCTCCGCCCCTCCCGCGAGCTGTTCGTGGTGTTCGCCGTGGACGAGAGCCTGAGCGTCGGGGACGACAACAAGGGCAAGGTGGACGACTACCTGTACCGGGCGGCGGCCGCGGCCGGCGGGAACCGGATGGCCGTGGTCCGGTTCGGGGCCGAGCCGGGGCCGGTCCTCGCGGACCGCACCGCCCCGGTCACGGTCAACCGGGACGGGACGAACATCGCGGCGGCCCTCGAAGTGGCGGCCGCGGCCGTCCCGCCGTCCTACGTCCCCCGGGTGGTGGTGCTGAGCGACGGCAACCAGACGACCGGGGACGCGGTGAAGGCGGCCATCCTCGGGCGGGTGCCGGTCAGCACGGTGCCCCTGCCGGCCCGGTCCGAGCCGGAGGTGCAGGTGTCGTCGGTCGGGGTCCCGGCCCAGGTCCGCGACGGCGAGCCGTTCTACGTCGACGTGGTGATCGACTCGAACCACGACGACGACGCCGAGGTCGAGGTGTTCCGCGGGCCGCACAAGGTCGTCGGCGAGAAGGTGAAGCTGAAGGCCGGGGAGAACAAGTTCCGGTTCCGCCAGCAGGTGTCCGGCGAGCGGATGGCCGAGTACACGGTCCGGGTCCGGGCCAACCAGGACAAGCTGTTGGACAACAACGCCGCCCGCGGGCTGGTCTACGCCAGCGGCAAGCCGCGGGTGCTGCTCGTGGACAGCGACCCGCGGCAGGCGAAGGCCCTGGCGTTCGCCCTGGAGCAGGAGGGCATCCGGGTCGACACCCGCCCGCCCCAGGGCATCCCGGACAGCCTGGCCGACCTCCAGAACTACGAACTGCTGGCCCTGTCGAACGTCCCGGCCACGGCCATGAGCGTCCGCCAGATGAACCTGATCCGGACCTACGTGCAGGAACTCGGCGGCGGGCTGGTGATGGTCGGCGGCGACCAGGCGTTCGGGCTGGGCGGGTACTACAAGTCCACCATCGAGGAAATCCTGCCGGTCCGGTCCGACTTCGAGAAGGAGAAGGAGAAGCCGAGCCTGGCGATGATCCTGGTGATCGACAAGAGCGGGTCGATGGGCGGGGTCAAGATCGAGATGGCCAAGGACGCGGCCAAGGCGGCGGTCGAGCTGCTCGGGCCGCGGGACAAGGTCGGGGTGATCGCCTTCGACGGCGACCTGTTCTGGATCGCCGATGTCCAGCCGGCGGCCAACAAGGGGCAGATCATCGACAAGATTTCGGCCATCGAGGCCGGCGGCGGGACGACGATGGGGCCGCCGATGGAGGCCGCCTACGAGGCCCTCACGAACACCGTCGCCAAGCTCAAGCACGTCGTGCTGCTGACCGACGGGGTGTCCGAGCCGGCCGACTTCGAGGGGATCGCCCAGAACATGGCGACGGCCAAGATGACGTGCAGCGCGGTCGCGGTCGGCGACGACTGCGACTTCAAGACGCTCCAGGAGATCGCCCGGATCGGCAACGGCCGGTACTACCACGCCGAGGACCCGGCCAACGTCCCGCAGATTTTTGCGAAGGAGACGGTGACGGCCAGCAAGTCGGCGATCAACGAGCAGCCGTTCCTGCCGGTCGTGGTCCGCCCGTCCCAGGCGATCGCCGACATCAAGTTCGACGACGCTCCATTCCTGCTCGGGTACGTCACCACCCGGCCGAAGCCGACGAGCGAGTTGATCCTGGCGACCGAGAAGGGCGACCCGCTCTTAAGCTGGTGGCGGTACGGGCTGGGGCTGACGGTGGCGTTCACCTCGGACGCCAAGCCGCGGTGGGCGGCCGAGTGGGTCAACTGGCCGGGGTTCGGGAAGTTCTGGGCCCAGGTCGTGCGGCACGCGATGCGGCGGTCGGACGCCAAGGGGGTGTTCGTCCAGGTCGACCGGAAGGACGGGGCGGCGAAGGTCACGCTCGACGCCGTCGCCCCGGACGGCAAGTTCCTCAACGACGCGGCCACCGAGCTGACCGTGATCGAGCCGCACGGCGGGGAGCGGAAGCTGGCCATGACCCAGACCGCCCCCGGCCGGTACGCGGCCGACTTCCCGGCCGACAAGGCCGGGACGTACCACGTCCAGATGACCCAGACCGCGAAGGGCCAGCCGGCCACCCAGCAGAGCCGCGGGCTGGTGGTCAACTACGACGAGGAGCTACGCATCCGGCCGACCAACGAGGCCCTGTTGCGGGCCGTGGCCGAGGCGTCCGGCGGGACCTACGACCTCGCCCCGGAGGCGGCCTTCGCCCCGGACGAGCGGACGGCCGGGCGGCCGGTCCCGCTCTGGCCGTACCTGCTGGCCGCCGCCCTGGTGATCTTCGTGGCCGACGTGGCCCTGCGGCGGATCGACCTCGACCTCCTGCTCGGCCGGCCGAAGCCGCCGCTGAAGATGGTCATGGCCCGGCGGTAGGTGGGGGCGGATCGGGGGCCGCGGATCAACGCAGATAGACGCAGATCGGAGAAGAATTTGTTACAAGAACTGATTTCATCTGATCTGCGTTGATCGGCGTTCATCGGCGGCCGGTTCTGAGTCTTCGGCTGGTACCTGGAATCGTGTTGCTCGGACGGCGTCTTGACCCTAAAATCGGTGTGCCGGTCGTCGGCAACCCGGGGAGGTGGGCGATGCGGGACGCGATCTATCGGACCCTGCGGCCGGTGCGGGCCCGCCAGCGGGTCGTCCTGGCCCTGCGGGGCGTCGTCGTGGGGACGGCCGTCGGGGCGGCCGCGGCCCTGGCCGCCGGGCTGGTCGGCCTGTGGGCCGAATTGCCCCGAACGGTCGGGCTGGTGCT
>JAIEQN010000566.1 GCA_019747685.1 Gemmataceae bacterium | reverse complement strand
TTCGCCCACGGCAGCCTGCCGTTCTACCTGGCCAAGCCGATCGGCCGGTGGCACTACGTCCTCGGCAAGGGCCTGGCGGTCGGGGCGGTGGTGAACCTGTACACCACCCTCCCGGCGGTCCTGCTCTGGGTCGAGGCCGGCCTCTTGTACGACTGGCAGACGTACTACCTGGACAACCTCCACCTGCTCGCCGGGGTCGTCGGGTACGGGCTGGTGCTGACCGCCTGCCTCGGCCTGCTGACGGTGGCCGCGGCCGTCTGGGTGCGGCGGACGGTCCCGCTGGTGATGGTCTGGATGGGGGTGTTCGTCCTGCTCCGGCTGATCGCCGTCTGGCTGCTGGACGGGCTGAAGGCGGACGAGCGGTGGCGGCTGATCGACCTGTGGAACGACCTGTACCTGTGCGGGGCGTGGTGCCTGGGTATCAACCCGCCGGACCTCCGGCCCCAACCTCAGCCGGCGTATTGGGAGGCGGCGGCCGTGGTCGGAGGGGTGTGCGCCGGCTGCCTGCTCTACCTCCGCCGGCGGGTGCAGGCGGTGGAGATAGTCCAGTGAGCAGTAAACAGTAAGCAGTGATCAGTGACCCGGACCAGCGGCGAGAAGGACCGATGGGCATCCCGATCACGACCGGTGCACCGACGCGGGTCGACCCCGCGCGCCATAAAGACTCGCCACTGATTACTGGTCACTGCTCACGGAACACTCGCCTGTTGTTCGAGCACGTCTCCAAGTGGTACGGGTCGGTGCTGGCGTTGAACCAGGTGACGCTCGAATTGACCGGTGGAATCACCGGGCTGGTCGGGGCGAACGGGGCCGGCAAGAGTACCCTCCTGCGGCTGGCGACGGGTCAGCTCCGCCCGACCCTCGGGCGGGTCACCGTCCGGGGGACCGACGCCCGGGACTGGCGGGCCCGCCGGCTGGTCGGGTACAGCCCGGACCTGGACGCCTTCTACGAGGACCTGTCCGGTCGGGAGTTCGTCCGGGTGATGGCCAGACTGTGTGGGTACGACCGGACGGAGGCGACCCGGCGGGCCGACGCCGCCCTGGACCGGGTCGGCATGACCGGCCGGGCCGACCGCCGGCTCGGCGGGTACTCGAAGGGGATGCGGCAGCGGGTGAAGTTGGCCCAGGCCCTGTTGCACGACCCGGAACTGTTGGTCCTCGACGAGCCGCTGTCCGGGATCGACCCGGTCGGCCGGCAGGAACTGCTCGTCCTGTTCCGCGAGCTGGCGGCCGGCGGGCAGTGCCTGCTCGTCTCCAGCCACGAGCTGGAGGCCCTGGAGAAGCTGACCAACCACGTCGTCGTCATGGCCCGGGGGCGGGTGGCGGCGGTCGGCACCCTGCAACAGATCCGCGACCGGTTGGACAGCTTCCCCCTCTCGGTCCGGGTTGAGGTGGACCGGCCGCGGGAGGCGGCCCGGCGGCTCTTGGCCCTGCCGGAGGTGGTGGCGGTCGAGGTGGACGCGGACGGGGCCGGGCTGGTGGTCAAGGCCCACCACCCGCGGCGGTTCTTCGCCGCCTTCGGCCGGCTGGCGGTGGAGGGCGGGTGGGAGGTCCGGCGGCTCGAACCGCTCGACGACTCGGCCCACGCCATCCTCGGCTACCTGCTGGGGGGAAGTGGTCGTACCTGAACGATGAACGATGAGTGATGAACGATCAATTCCAACGGTCCGGGCAGCCGGCGGAGGGTGTGGCGGTGGGCGAACCCCTTCGCCACTCATCCCTCATCGTTCATCCCTCATCGTTCACGGCGTTCCTGGCCCTCGTCGGGCTGGCCTTCCGGCGGCAGTGGCGGGTCCGGGGGGTCGGGTGGGTCGGGCTGGCCCTGCTTGGGCTGACGGCCGGGGTGGTCGCCCTGGTGACGGCCGGCCCGGCCGGGTGGGGTCTGGAAGGCCAGCGGGTCCGCCGGACCGGGGTGACGTACCGGGCGTACGCCGCCCAGCTCACCCCCGAGGGCCGGTATGCGGCCCTGACGGCCCCGCCGGAGGAACTCCCGCCCCGGCCGGTCCACCCGCTCGAAACCCCGTCCCCGCTCGACCCGACCCGTGAGGGGCTGCGGAGTCTGCTCCTGTCGGTTCCCCACGCGGTCCTGTCGTCCGACCGGTTCCGGGCCGACTGGGCGTTCCTGAACTTCACCCGGTGGGTGGTGATCGGGGCCTACCTCGGGTTCGTCCTGCCGCTGTTTACCCTGGCCTACGCCAGCGGGGCCCTGGGGACCGAGCGGGAGGCCCGCACCCTGGTCTGGCTGTTGACCCGGCCGATACCCCGGTGGGCGGTCTACCTCGGCACCTTGCTGGGCACCCTGCCGTGGTGCCTGGTGTTCGCCGGGGGCGGGTTCGCGGGCGTCTGCCTGGCCGGGGGCGGGCCGGGGCGGGAGGCCCTGCGGGTGTTCTGGCCGGCGGCCCTGGCCGGGGCGGTGGCGTTCGCCGCCATCTTCCACCTGGTCGGGGCGGTGTTCCGCCGGCCGGTGGTGGTCGGGCTGGTGTACGTCTTCTTCTTCGAGTACCTGGTGGCCGCCCTGCCGGGCAGCCTGAAGCTGCTGAGCGTGACGTTCTACGCCCGGTCCCTGATGTATAATGAGGCGCTGGCCGCCGGGTTCCCGGCCGACCGGCTCGACCTCAGCCAGCCGGTGTCGGCGGCGACCGCCTGGGCGGTCCTGGCGGTCGTGACCGCGGCCGCGACCGGGCTGGGCATGTGGCTGTTCACCCGGGCCGAGTACCGGGACGACGTTTAGTCCTCGGTCCTTAGTCCTTAGTCATTCGGGGCGGGTGGAGCATGACGACCGGAGCCGAGGCCCCGGAGACCGCCCCGCAACACGGGTTCCGCGGCGACCCGGCCGAGGTCGCCCCGGCCCCGCACCCGAAGGCCCTGACGGTGGCCGTCAGCCGGGAAGCCGGCGCCCGCGGCGGGGCGGTCGCCCGGAAGGTCGGGGAACTGCTCGGCTGGCAGGTGTACGACCAGGAGGTGTTGGACTTCCTGCTCGGGGACGACGCCGGCCGGGCCCGGCTGGTGGCCGACCTGCCGGCCGCCGACCGGGGCTGGGCCGACGCCCACCTCGGCCGCCTCCGCCGGGACGGGCGGATCGGCCCTGGGGCCGACGCCGACGGACTGGTCCGGCTACTCTTGGCGATTGCCGCCGGCGGGGACGCGGTCGTCGTCGGTCGGGGGGCCGGGCACCTCCTGCCGGCCGAAACGACGTTGCACGTTCGGGTGGTGGCCCCGTTCGAGGACCGGGTCGGGTACGCGGCCCAACTGCTCCGGCTGACCCGGGACGAGGCGGCCGCCGAGGTCCGGTCGCGGGACGACCGGCGGGCGTTGTTCCTGACCCGGGCGGTCGGCCGCGACCCGTCCGACCTCGGGGCCTACGACCTGGTGGTGAACACCTCCCGGCTGGGGGTTGAGGGTGCCGCCCAGGTGGTCGCCGTGGCGGTCCGGGCCAAGCACCCGTTCGGTGACCCGGGGGAGGAGTAAACGCACGGGCCGGGAGGCCTGGGCCACCGGATGCAGGGTTTTTGGTGGCACAAGCCTCCCGGCCCGTGCGAGTTCCCCATGTCAAACCCGTTCCGGGTGTTCGCCCAGACGGCCCAACATCACCGGCCCCGGGTGGCCGTGGTCCTCGGGTCCGGCCTCGCCGGCGTCGCGGCCGACTTCCGCGAAACCGCGTCCGTCGGCTTCGGCGACGTGCCCGGGCTGGTCCCGCCGACGGTCCACGGCCACGGCGGGCGGCTGGCGGTCGGCAACTGGGACGGCGTGCCGGCCGTCCTCTGTTCCGGCCGGTTGCACTTCTACGAAGGCCACCGCTGGGACGTAGTGACGGAGACGGTCCGGGTCGTGGCCGACCTCGGGGCGAAGGTGCTCATTCTGACGAACGCGGCCGGCGGCATCCACCCGGCCCTCGGGCCGGGGACGCCGATGGCGATCCGGTCCAATCTCGCCCTCCTCGGGAAAACCGACTGGCGTGACTTGGCCGCCGGCGTCGGGCGACCGTCGCCGTACTCCCCCCGGCTCATCGAGCCGATGCAAGCCCACGACGCGGCCGCCGGGCGGGAGCTGTTGGCCGGAGTGTACGCGGCCGTGACCGGCCCGTCCTACGAGACGCCGGCCGAGATTCGCGCCCTCAAGGCGTGTGGGGCGGATGCCGTCGGCATGTCGACGGCGAAGGAGGCGGAGGCAGCGGCGGCTCTCGGCCTCGAAGTCGCCGGCATCTCGTGCATCACCAACCGGGCGGCCGGGCTGTCCGACGGCCCGCTCGACCACCGCGAAGTTTTGGACAACGCCCGGCTCGCGGTCGGACGCCTGTGCGGCCTGCTCGGACACCTCGTCCGGGTCGCTTGAAAGCCCGGAACCGGTCGCTACCATCTCCCCTGTCGGCCGTACCCGCCCCGACCTACTGCCGGTCGGGGCTATTTTCGGCCCGGGCTTGTGAAAAGTTTCACAAGCCCGCGTAGAATGGGGTGTGGCGATAGGAGGGCGAGCGGCCCATGGCTGCACCGGTCCCGGTTCCGACCGCGGCGGGCGTCGAGCCGGCCTTCGAACTGGCCGCCTACTACCCGATCCTGGTCTACGCCGGGGTGGTCGTCGCCTTCGGGGTGGGGACGGTGGCCGCCAGTCACCTGAACCCGCTCAAGCCCCGCAAGCCGACCCGGGTCAAGCAGATGCCGTACGAGTCCGGGATGGACCCGGTCGGGACGGCCCGGATGCAGTTCGACATCAAGTTCTACCTGATCGCCATCCTGTTCCTCGTGTTCGACGTGGAACTGCTGTTCCTGTACCCGTGGGCGGTGCTGGTCTTCGCCGACGGAGGCGACCCGACCTGGCGGAACGTGTTCGGGTGGGTCGTGTTCTGGGAAATCCTGGTGTTCCTGGCCACACTCGCCATCGGCTACGTCTACGCCTGGCGGAAGGGGGTGTTCCGATGGCGCTGACGGGACTCATGCCCGACTTCCTGGTGACCAAGCTCGACTACGTCGCCAACCTGGTCCGCAAGCACAGCCTGTGGCCGATGCCGTTCGCCACCGCCTGTTGCGGGATCGAGCTGATGGCCACGGCGTCCAGCCGGTACGACATCGCCCGGTTCGGCAGCGAGGCGATGCGGTTCAGCCCGCGGCAGTGCGACCTGATGATCGTCGCCGGCCGGGTGGTGATGAAGATGGTCCCCGTCATGCAGCGCGTCTGGCTGCAAATGCCGGAGCCGAAGTGGTGCATCTCGATGGGGGCGTGTGCCTCGTCGGGCGGCGTCTTCGACGCCTACGCCACCGTCCAGGGGATCGACCGGTTCCTGCCGGTGGACGTGTACGTCCCCGGGTGCCCGCCCCGGCCGGAGCAGCTCATCCGGGCGGTGCTGGACATCCAGGAGAAGGTGACCAAGACCGGGACGATCGACGCCCGCGAGTTCGCCGCCCGGAGCGGCTACGAGGGGCCGACTGCCCTGGCCCAGGAACTCGCCCCCGAGGAGGCGATCGTCGCCCCCGGCGACTTCCGGACGGCGACACGGTTACGAGTACCGCTGAATTAGCTCGTAGGGTGGGTCCGGGCGGTACGGAGTACCGCCGACCCACCGGGGTATCGTGGTGGGTCGGCGGTACTCCGTACCGCCCGGACCCACCCTACGGGAAGCCGACATGCCCGCCACCCTCGCCACCCTCGACGCGAAGTTCCCCGGGGCGTTCGCCACCTCGGCGTTCCGCGACAACACGCGGGTCGAGGTGGCCGCGGACAAGGCCCCGGCTGTCCTGTTCGACCTGCTCAAGTGCCTCAAGGACGACCGCGGGTTCGACTTCCTGGCGGACATCGCCGGCATCGACTACCTGAACTACCCGAACGCCACCGACCGGTACGGCGTCGTCTACGCCCTGACCAACCTGGCCACCGGCGAGCGGCTGTTCGTCAAGGCGTTCGCCAACGACCCGGACCCGGCCCTGCCGTCGGCCGTGCCCCTGTGGGCCGGGGCCGACTGGATGGAGCGGGAGGTGTACGACATGTTCGGCGTCGTCTTCGACGGCCACCCGGACCTCCGCCGCATCCTGATGCCGGCCGAGTTCACCGCCCACCCGCTCCGCAAGGACTACCCGCTCCGCGGGCTCGGCGAGCGGCACAACTTCCCGACCATCACCCGGGCCGAGAGTTAGTGTTAACCACAAAGACACGAAGAACACGAAGGATTCAGAACGGTCTTTTCCTGATCGATGTCCGCTTTGTGCCCTTTGTGTCTTTGTGGTTAATCTCAGGGTTTCTCCCATGCCGGTCGAAGCGCTGCCCCGACTCGACGACGCGGCCGCCGGGCAGGAGTTCCTGTACACCCTGAACTTCGGCCCGCAGCACCCGGCCACCCACACCACCCTGCGGCTCATCCTCACCCTCGACGGCGAAACCGTCGTCAAGGCCGTCCCGGACATCGGCTACCTGCACAGCGGGTTCGAGAAGCTCGGCGAGGACCTCGACTTCAACCAGTACGTCACCATCGTCGACCGGATGAACTACATCTCGCCGTTCGCCAACGAGGTGAGCTGGCACCACACCGTCGAGAAGCTGCTCGGGATCGAGGTCACGCCGCGGTGCAAGTACATCCGCACCATCCTGGCGGAGTTGGCCCGGATCAACGACCACCTCCTCTGCGTCGGGGCGGCCGCCCTCGACCTCGGGGCGCTGACGGCGTTCCTGTACGCCTTCAACGAGAAGGAGAAGATTTACAACGTTTTCGAGGCCGCCTCCGGCCAGCGGTTCCACCCGAGCTACAGCCGGGTCGGCGGGCTGATGAACGACATCACCGACGCCGTCGTGGACCTGATCCGCGACTTCGTCAAGACCTTCCCGAAGGCCCTGGCCGACCTCACCCGCCTCCTGAACCGCAACCGCATCTTCGTGGACCGGACGACCGGGATCGGCCACTTGTCGAAGGCCGACGCCATCAACACGAGCTGCTCCGGGCCGGTGGCCCGGGCGTCGGGCGTGGCCCGCGACCTCCGCAAGGACGAGCCGTACCTCGCGTACCCGGACCTGCAATCCACCTTCAAGGTCGTCTGCTCGACCGACGGCGACTGCTACGCCCGCTACCTGGTCCGCATGGAGGAGATGGCCGAGGCACTGAACATCATCAAGGCGGCCGTCGAGAACATCCCGGCCGGGCCGGTGAACGTGGCCCTGAACGACAAGGTGACGATCCCGGACAAGACGGCGACGTACCGGAGCATCGAGGGGCTGATCCAGCACTTCGAGCTGTTCATGTGGAACCGGCAGTGGGACCCGCCGGCGGACGAGGTGTACGGGGCGACCGAGGCGGCGAACGGCGAACTCGGCTTCTACGTGGTGTCCGACGGCGGCCCGCGGGCGTTCCGGGCCCGGACCCGGCCGCCGTCGTTCATCCACTTCGCCGTCTTTCCGCGGATGATCGAGGGGCACCAGATTTCCGACGTGCCGGCGGTGCTCGGCAGCCTGAACATCATCGCCGCGGAATTGGACAGGTAGGTGTGAGGGTATACAGTGGCCACAAATGAAGGCAGGAAAGACACAGATATTAACAAAATTTGATATTGTTCTGATCTGTGCCCCTCCTGTTTTGATCTGTGGCTATGTTTGTGGGGTTCCCGATGCCCGTGCTGACCGACGACCAGAAGGCCCGCATCCGGGCGGCCGCGGACAAGTACCCGCGGAAGCAGGCGGCCACCCTGCCGGCCCTGCACCTCGTCCACGACGAGAACCGGACCGTCTCCAACGAGGTGGTCGTCGAGATCGCCGACCTCCTGGACCTCCACCCGTCGGAGGTGCAGGACACGATGACCTTCTACGCCTTCTTCAAGGGGGAGGGCGAGAAGCTCGGCCGGACCCGGCTGTGGGTCTGCCGGGGGCTGGCCTGTGCCCTCCGCGGGGCCAACGAGCTGATCGACCACTACGAGGAGCGGCTCGGCGTCCGCTGCGGACAGACGACCCCGGACGGCGCGATTTCCTTGGAGTTCGCCGAGTGCATCGGGGCCTGCGACGGGGCCCCGGCCTGCCTCCGGGACGACCGGCACGTCATGGACGTGACCCCCGAGAAGGCGGACGCGCTCATCGCCGAGTTGCGGAAGTGAGGGCGGAACCGATGGCGACCTACGAACCCGTTCTGCTCGCCCGGGTGGACAAGCCCGGCTCGCACCGGCTCGACGGCTACCGGGCCGACGGCGGGTACGCCACGTTCGAGAAGGCGCTGAAGGACACCGAGCCCGAGGCGGTCACGGCCCAGGTCAAGGACTCGGGCCTCCGCGGCCGCGGCGGGGCCGGGTTCCCCACCGGCCTGAAGTGGACCTTCCTGCCCAAGGACCACCCCGGCCCGGTCTACCTGTGCGTCAACGCCGACGAGTCCGAGCCCTGCACCTACAACAACCGCATCCTGATGGAGAAGGACCCCCATCAGGTGCTCGAAGGCGTCCTGCTGACCTGCCACGCCATCAAGTCGCAGAAGGCGTTCTTCTACATCCGCTACGAGTACGGCGACGCCTTCCGGGCGGTGCAGGGGGCGGTGAACGAACTCTATGCCGCGAAGCTGCTCGGCCCGAACGTCCTCGGCAGCGGCAAGACGTTCGACGTGGTCGCCCACCGCGGGGCCGGGGCTTACATCTGCGGCGAAGAAACCGGCCTGATCGAGAGCCTGGAAGGCAAGCGGGCGTGGCCGCGGATCAAGCCCCCGTTCCCGGCCGTCGAGGGGGCGTTCCGCAAGCCGACGATCGTGAACAACGTCGAGACGCTCGCCTGCGTCACCCAGATCGTGAAGCGCGGCAAGCAGTGGTTCCAGTCGCTCGGGGTGCCGCCCGACCCGAAAAACCCGCGGGACGCCGGCAGCTACGGGCCGAAGCTGTACACCCTCGCCGGGCACGTCAACAAGCCGGTCTGCGTCGAGCTGCCGATGGGCGTGACCTGTCGGGAACTGGTCGAGGTCCACGGCGGCGGGGTGTGGAAGGGCCGCAAGGCGAAAGCCGTCAACCCCGGCGGCCTGAGCATGGGCTACCTGGACGTGGACGCGCCGCTCAAGGGCGGGGCCGACGGCCAGACCGAGTACGACATCCCGCTCGACTTCAACGGCCCGGGCCGGGTCGGCTGCCTCGGCCTCGGGACCGCGGCCGTCACCGTCATCGACGACCAGACCAGTATGGTCGACGTGCTGCACAACACCTGCCAGTTCTTCGCCCACGAGAGCTGCGGCCAGTGTACCCCGTGCCGGGAGGGCACCGGCTGGATGCTCAAGATCGTGGACCGGATGCGGCGGGGCCAGGGCCGCAAGGAAGACCTCGACATCCTGGTGGACGTGGCCGACCGGATCGGCATCATGCCGGGGACGACCATCTGCGGGCTGGCCGACGGGGCCGGCTGGCCGGTGAAGACGGCCATCCGGAAGTTCCGGGCCGAGTTCGAGGCGGCCATCAGGAGCGGCGAGCGGAGCAAGTACGCGAAGTCCCTGGCGATGGCCGGGGGGCATTAACCCGGGGTGGATCATGCGGCGGGTGGTCGGGCTGGCGGTCGTCGTGGCGTTCGCGGCCGGGTGTGGCGGCAAGCTGAACGTCGACGCCGCCCAGAAGGTCCGGGTCGGGATGACCGAGTCCGAGGTCGAGGCCCTGCTCGGCCGCGGCTCGGAGGCCACCGACGACGACAAGACCCGGGTCCGTACCGCACCCGGGTTCACCGGGGCGGAGCCGCTGACGTTCCGGAGCTGGGGGGACGCGAAGACCCGGATGACGGTGGCCTACCACCAGGGCAAGGTCCACTTTTACAGCATGACCTCGACCGACCCGAAGGAGGACTTCGGGCTTGCCAAGCAGCAGGAGGAGTTCCGCAAGGGGCAGGACGAGTACGCCCGCGGCCGGGCCGCGGAGCGGCGGAAGAACCGGGCCGACGCGGCCCCGGCCCGGGCGTCGGACGACCCGGGCCGCTGGGCCACCTCGTACATCAAGGTCGAGATGGAGCGGGTCGCCGACCGGCTGAAGGACTTCGCCGGGCGGCACGACGGCCGGCTGCCCAAGGACCTCGCCGAGTTCGTCGCCGACGGCCGGGCGAACGCCGAGGAGTTGGACCTGCTCAAGAGCGGCGACTACGCGGCGGCCTGGGGCGGCCGGTGGGCCAAGGGCGACACGCATGTGGTCGTCTACGAGCGGGCCGCGGCCGAGTCGGTCGGGCTGGTCTACCGGGCCGACAAGACGGTCGACAAGCGGACCAAAGAGCAGTTGGACAAGGAGTTGAAGGCGGCCGGTCGTTAACCCGGGAGGGTGCCATGCGGCGGGTGATGCTCGCGGTGACGGCGTCCGTCGGGCTGGCCGGGTGCGGCAAGAAGGACGCCGACGACCCCGCGCCGGGCGGGCCGCCGCCGGTCAAGGTGGACGACCGGAACACCAACTTCCGGCCGGGAGCCGGGGCCGTTCAGAACGTCCGCCAGGCCGCCCGCCGGACGAACGCGCTGGTCGAGATGAAGACCCTCGGCGACCTGGTCACGATCATGTACACCGAGGACGGCCGGATGCCGTCGAAGGAGCAGATCGCGGCGTCGGTGAAGCGGGACGCCCCGGCCGTGGCCAAGGGGATCGACGAGGGCGTCTACATCCTGACCGGGGCGACCGACCACGGCGGGCTGTGGGCCTACGAGGTCGACGCCGACACGGCCGGCGGGATCGTCCTGGTCGCCGGGGTGGCGAACCGGGCCACGGCCGACGAGGTCCAGCAGCACCTGGCCAAGCTGCCGGCCGCCCCGGGGGCGCCGAAGGGGCCGCCGGGCGGGAAGGGCGGTCGGGTCGGGCTGGCGGCCCCGCCGCCCGGGGTCGCCCCGGCCCCGCGGGCGGTCGCGGCGAAGCCTCCGGTGACGGTAGAGCCCGAGACGGCCACGGGTGGGACCGATGCC
>JAIEQN010000161.1 GCA_019747685.1 Gemmataceae bacterium | reverse complement strand
TGATCCGGGCGTTGATCGCGGCCGACTCCTGGCCCATGTTCTTCTCCCGCAGGTAGCCGTCGATCAGCTCGTACCCGTCGGCGCCGGACAGCCCCTCGAACTCCTCCGGGGTGTACCGGGCGGCCAGCGCGGTCGCGGTCATGACAACTCCTCCGGTCGGTCGGCCTCATTCTAACCCGAACGACTTCCGGACCAACCCCGGCTCGCACCGCCCGAACCGGTGGGCCCGGCCGGTCTTCAGGTTCCGGAACTCGACCTCGGCCGGCGAGAACAACAGCGGGTCGATCTTGTAGAAGTCGCCGTTGTACCGCCGGAAGATGTCGGCGAACGGCTCGCCGTGGTCCTTCGACCCGCCCGACGGCACCTTCGGGCCGACCGCCGCCAGCAGCTCGTCGTCCGCCCGGACCCAGAGCGTCACCCGGCCGCCGTACAGGATGGCGTCGTTCGTCCGGCCGATCGCCGTCATCTCGTCCGGAGACACCGGCGGCAGCGGGGCCACCCCGTACCCCGACACCACCTGGGCCACGTCGAACTTCAGCTCGTGCAGCTTGTGCAGGGCCGTCTCGACCGACCGGGCCACCACCTGCACGGTCCCGGCCAGGCTCGACGCCGGGGCCACCAACAGCGTCAGCCGCTCGGCCACCGTCGGCAGCTTGGCGACCAGGTGGGCGACCACCGCCTCGGTCGGGTGCTTGCGGGTCTCCAGCACCCCGACCGCGACGGCTGACTCTTCCTTACCCGGAATGTGCTGGAACAGCTCCTCCCGGGCGGCCAGGGCCCGGAACGGCCCCGACCCCATCCCGAAGAAGTCGCCGACCTTGACCTGCCACCCGGCGTACTGGCTGGCCAGGCAGGCCCGGACCGGGTCGTCGGTCATCACCTGCACCGCCGGCCCGCCGACCGCCCCGTCCGGGTACGGGACGTACTCGACCTCCGCCAGGTCGGCCAGGCAGGCCCGGGCCAGCGCCCGACCGGCCGCCAGGCTGCCGACCACCGCCCCGCCGCAGTCGATCACCCTCGCCCCGCCCACCCGGGACACGGCCACGCGGTGCCATGCGGCCTCCCGCTCCAGCTCGTCCGCAACCCGGTACGACCGCTCGTTTAAGGTCATGGTAAGCCCCCGCTGGTTGTTCAGGACCCCCCTCCCCCCTTCGGCGCGAGCCACTCCGGGCCCTTCGCCGAACCCCAAACCCACTGTCACCTTAACCTCGGTTCGGGGCCGTCGTCCGGCCTGCACGACTGTCATGCTCGGCCCGTCATCCCGACCCAACCCGTGTCCGCCCATCGGTTTCCGGGTCGACCCGAGCATGACAGGTAGCTGTCATGCTCCTTGAACCCCCGCAGCCGACGTGCCGGCGGGCGGCACACCGACCCCGTATTAGAACACATGTACATTTAGCGGCACAAGGTCCGTTACCCTCACCGGTAGCCGGCCGGCCCGCCGAACCGGGCGTCGAGTTCGGCCGCCCGTTCCTTCAGTTTCTCACGGCAGTCGGCGGTTGTCGAACCGGTGGCGAAGAAGGTGAGGACCGGCTGGCCGGGTTCGATCACCTCGCCGGGGTCGGGGATGTCGGCGTACCCCGGCAGCCGCCACGGGTCGAACGGCAGTTCGAGGTCGGCGTCCCACGGCCCGGCCGGCGGAAAGGTGATCGGGTGCGGGGCGTAGTAGACCGCCTTGCCGGCGCAGGCCCGGACACCCCTCCCCCCGGCCCCCTCCCCTACGAGGGGAGAGGGAGGAAGCCCCGAGCCGGCCGCCGTCCGGCTCCCCCTCTCCCGGTGGGGGAGGGGGTTGGGGGGAGGGGTCGGGCTCGGAAATACGGCCCGGCCTGTCGCGTGTTCCAGTAACTCCATTGCCGCCGTGTACCGGGGATTCACCTCGACCACGAACGGGCTGCCGTCGGCGTGGACGAAGTCGACCCCGCACACGCCCCTCAACCCGCCCGCGGTGAGGAGGCGATACCCAATGAGGACGAGTGTACCCCGGAGGTTGTCGTCGGGATTTGCCGTGATGTTACCGCAGTAGGCGAACGGGCGGGCGTGTAACCACGGCTCGCCGACCAACTGCTCGAAGACCCCGAGCAACTCGCACCGCGGGTGGGCCGCGGCGAACGCCGCCGACATCGGCGGGCCGTCGACGAACTCTTGGAGGTACAGATCGGCCGGGTGCGGGCCGGGCGGGGCCGGGCGGATGCCGAACCCGCCCGCCGACCGGGCCGGCTTGAGCAGCCACCGACCCTGCGAAGGGTCTGGCTCGTCCGGCCGGCGGACCTGTGGTGCGGCGAATCCCTTGCCGGCGAGGAGGTCGAACAGTGCGAACGGGTCTCGGACCCGTTCGAGTCCGTCCGGTCCGACGCCCCAGAGTTCCCGCCGGCGCCCCAGCTCCGCGACCACCTCGGGATGGTTCTCCAACCCGCCGGTGTAGAGGACCGGCCCGGGCGGGAACTGGTCGGCCAGGGAGGGCAGGGCGGCCGGGTAGTCGGCGAGGGGGCAGCGGGCGCAGGGGGCGACCAGCCGCAGGTCGCGGTCGGCGAACAGGTCGACGGCCCACGGGGCGTACCCAGCCCGGACGAGCGAGTGGGCCGCCGCCCGGGCGCTGGCCCCGACGACGCCGACCGGCGGGGGCCGGATGTCGGAGACTGGGCCGGTTCTTGCCTCCACCGGCGGCCCTCCTCACCTCCCCCCTTGTGGGGGGAGGTCGGCGGGACGCAGAGCGTCCTGCCGGGTGGGGGGGTGAGTGACGGGGGAGTCCGACCACCCCCCCCCCCGCCGCTCCGCTGCGCGTCGCGGCGACCTCCCCCGCAAGGGGGGAGGTGAGGAGTTGGCCGGCCGGTCGCGGGATTCCGCCAGCCGCCCCGCCCCCCGCTCGCCCGGATTTCCCGTCAGTCGCCCCCGCCGATCACCGGCAGGCCGAACTGCCGCCGGACCCACTGGATCTCCTTGAGCATCATGACGCTCAGCACGTCCGAGTAGTCGTCGGTCCACAGCGGCATCCGGTCGTCCACCTTCAGCGGGTGGAACATCGGCCCGGCGACGTACTCGGTCAGGTCCTTCAGGGTGGTCTTGGCCGGGTCCATCTTGGCGTGGACGGCGTCGACCAGCCCCAGGGCCTGCGGCCCGTAGGCCCGGGCGATCGACTTCTCCGCCTCCGCCTGGTCCTTCGTCACCGCCTCCAGCTTCTCCCGGGCCTCGGCCTCGGACAGCTTCTTCTGGACGAACTCCTCCCCGATCGCCGCCTTCCGGTCCACCGTCTCCTTGTACCGGGCGTAGGCCGCCCCGTACGACCGGGCCAGGGCGTCGGCGGCCAGCGTCCCCGGCGGGTACGCCCGCAAGAGCTCGGCCAGGGCCAGGCTCTTCGTCCCGAACTCCAGCGCCTGCTCGGTCGCCGGGGCGGCCAGCTTGCCCAGGTCGGCCGGGTCCCGGGCCAGGACCACCCAGCTCGACGCCGTCTTCCCCGGCCGGCTCTCGCTGTCGTCGTTCCACACCCGGGCGGTCAGCCCCAGCTCGGCCGCGATCCGGGCGGCCACCGGCTCCAGCCGGATGAACTTGTTCGAGATGTGCAGGGCCAGGATGCCGTGCGGGGCCAGCCGCTCCAGGTACAGCTCGACCGCCTGCTTGGTCAGGAGGTGGACCGGGATGGCGTCCGAGCTGAAGGCGTCGACCATCAGGAGGGAGTACTTCCGGTCGGTCTCCGGGGAGTTCTTGTCCTCGGCCAGCTTGAGCCGGGCGTCGCCCATCCGGAAGAGGACGGTCGCCCCCCGCTTCCGGGCGTCCCGGACGTAGGTGAACGGGCCGTACTCCGGGGCCGCCCCGTCCTCCGCGACCGCGTCCTTGTTCATCACCATCGTCGGCTCCTCGACGATCCGCCGGACCGCCGGGTCGATCTCGTAGAAGGTCAGCGTCTGGCCGGGTAGGGCGTAGGCCGCCGCCGACCCGGTCCCCAGCCCGACCATGGCCACGTCGGTCCGGGCGTCGGCCCCTCCGTTGCGGGTCCGCAGCTCGTGGAACATCGCCCCGACCGGGCCGGTCCGGTGGTAGTAGGTGAGCGGCTCCTGCTTCGGGTCGAACGCCGCCAGGCTCCCCTCGACCAGCAGGGCGTCCCACGGGGAGTACGGGGCGGCCGCCATCACCACGTCGAGCGGGTGGAGCCGGTGGCCGGTGATCTGGGTCCCGTGCAGGGTGGTCCCGTGGACCAGCGACCGGGCCCGGAAGTTCGGGTAGCTGCGGATCGACCGCTGCTCGACCTTGAGGATGCCGAAGAAGCTCCGCTCGCTGTACAGGAGGCCGGGGTCGGCGGTCCGGATCTCGTGGACGACGAGCAGGGCGGCCACGCACAGGGCGAACCGGACGGGCCGGTCGACGAAGAAGAAGCAGGCCATCACCGGCAGGGCGAACACCCCGATGGCGGTGATCGTGTCCGGGGAGATGCTCCGCCCGGTGTTCAGGGCGATCCACTTGGCGACCGACAGCACCCCCCGCTGGAACGAGTTCGACTCGGGCAGGAAGATGCTCAGGACGGCGAACACCAGCCCGAGCAGGACCGCGATGCCGAGGTCCAGGACGAGGGCGACGGCCCGCCGCCGGTCCCACCCCCGCAGGTAGTCGCGGAACCAGTGGTCCCACCGGCTGCCGGCCGGCCCCATCGCCCCGACGGCCGCCTCGCCCAGCGGCGGGACCAGGAGGCAGGCGATGACCAGGGTGACCGGGTACTCGGACGCGGCGGTAAACACGACCGGTGCGACCAGGGCGTTGAAGATGCCGCCGAGCACCCCGCCGACCGAGATCCACAGGAAGTACCCGGTCAGGTGGGCCGGGCTCGGCCGGTCCAGGGCCAGCTCGTAGTGGCACATCAGGGCGACGGCGAAGAAGGTGGCCATGTGCAGGGACAGGGTCAGCCCTACCTTGCCGCTGGTCACGCTCGACAGGGTGACGAACACCAGCAGCAGGATCATCACCGGGGCGAAGTTCCCGACCACCAGCCGGAACCACGGCGGGACGATCGTGCTGAAGGCGATGATGAAGGTGACCAGGTACAGGGCCAGCGGGACCGCCCAAAGGAGCGGGACCGAGGCGATGTCGGTGGTCATGTAGAACGTCACCCCGAGCATCAGGCTCGACGGGACGAACGCCAGGGCCACCCACCGGACGACCCGGCTCGGGGACGGGGCCGGCTCGGCCGCCGCGACCGGCCCCGGCTTGCCCGGGCGGGGCAGGTTCTCCCCCTCCGGCGGCACCCCGACCGGGTCGGCGGCCGCCCGCCCGCACGCCAGGATCAGCCCGATCAGCACCACGAACCCGACCGCCCACAGCCACGCCTGCCCGGCCAGGATCATGTTCGGCTCGATGAACAGCGGGTAGCCGAGCAGGGACAGGAGGCTGCCGGCGTTGCTGGCCGCGTACAGGAAGTACGGGTCGCGGGCGGACGGGTGGCCGGTGTAGGCGAACCACTTCTGGAGCAGCGGGGCGCTGGTGGACGAGACGAAGAACGGCACCCCGATGGCCACCAGCAGGAGGGCCATGACGCTGACCACCGGGCTGGTGTCGCCGGCCGGGGCGAGGGCGTCGGCCACCGCGATCGGGACGTGCTTGGGGCCGGCGGCCACGGCCAGCCCCATCGCCGCCACCGGGGCCAAGAGGACGAGGAGGTGGACCAGCCACTGCCGCTTCGGGTGCAGCCGGGTGGTGACGAAGTGGGCGTACAGGTAGCCGAGCAACAGCAGGGCCTGGAAGAACACCATGCAGGCGTTCCACACCGCCGGGCTGCCGCCGAGGAGCGGGAGGATCATCTTCCCGACCATCGGCTGGACCATGAACAGCAGGCCGGCCGACAGGAACAGGGTGACGGCGAACAGGAGCGGCACGGTCGGCCCTCGGCGGCGGGTGGTTAGTGGTTAGTGTTTAGTGTTCGGGGCGGGAGGGGGCGAGTCCGGAGTACCCCGCGGCCCCGGCCGCGGGTAGGATTGAGGGGTTGCCGGTCCGGCCAGCCGGAGTTACGTGGTTCGGCTAAACACTAACCACTAAACACTAAGAAGATGAAGAACACCGCCGTCCTGCTCGTCACCTGCCCGGACGCCAAGGGGATCGTGGCGGCGGTGAGCGAGTTCCTGTACCGGCACGACGCCAACATCCTTCACGCCGACCAGCACCAGGACGCCGAGCGGGGGCTGTTCCTGATGCGGGTCGAGTGGGACTTGGGCGGGTTCGCCCTGGAGCCGGCCGAGTTCCCCCGCCGGTTCGCCCCGGTGGCCGACCGGTTCGCCATGCGGTGGCGGCTGGAGCGGTCCGACCAGCCGGTCCGGGTGGCCCTCTTCGTGTCCAAGTACGACCACTGCCTGATGGACCTCCTGTACCGGCACCGGACCGGCGAGCTGGCCTGCGACATCCCGCTGATCGTCTCCAACCACCCGGACGCCGAGCGGTGGGCCGAGTTCTACGACATCCCGTTCCACCTCGTCCCGGTCCCGCCGGGCGGGAAGGAGGCGGCCGAGGCCCGGCAGTTCGAGCTGCTCGCGGCGAACAAGGTCGACCTGGTGGTGATGGCCCGGTACATGCAGGTGCTCTCCGGCGAGTTCACCCGCCGCTACCCGCACCGGGTCATCAACGTCCACCACTCGTTCCTGCCGGCGTTCGTCGGGGCCAAGCCGTACCACCGGGCGTTCGAGCGGGGGGTGAAGCTGATCGGGGCGACCAGCCACTACGCGACCGAGGACTTGGACGAAGGCCCGATCATCGAGCAGGACGTGGTGCGGATCTCGCACCGGGACGGGCTGGAAGACCTGATCGAGAAGGGCCGGGACCTGGAGAAGGTGGTCCTGTCCCGGGCCGTCCGCTGGCACATCGATCACCGCATCCTGGTGTACGACCGGAAGACGGTCATCTTCGATTAAGACACACAGGCCGGGAGGCCTGTGCCACGGACAAACAGCACCGGCCGGGAGGCCTGTGCCACCAGAAACAAACTTATCCTGGTGGCACAGGCCTCCCGGCCGGTGCTTCCGTCGGGTATCCTCAACACCCATGCAAGCGCAACACCAGTCGCTGGCCCGGGTCCTGGGGCCGTGGATGGCCGCGGCGGTGGTGGTCGGCACGGTGATCGGGTCGGGGGTGTTCAAGAAGGGCCGGAACGTCGCCGAGAACGTCCCCGAGACCGGGCTGGCGCTGTCGGTGTGGGTGCTGGGCGGGGTGCTGGCCCTGCTCGGGGCGCTGGCCCTGGCCGAGGTGGCGGTCCTGTTCCCGCGGGCCGGCGGGAACTACGTCTTCCTCCGCGAGGGGTACGGCCGGATGGCCGGGTTCCTGTGGGGGTGGGTGGAGTTCGGGATCATCCGGTCGGCGTCGATCGCGGCCCTGGCGACGATGTTCACCGAGTCGTTCCACGACATCTTGAAGCTGTGGCACAGGCCGGCCGAGTCGCGGGAGGCGGTCGAGGTGCTGGCGTTCTGGCCGCGGCAGGCCCTGACGTGCCTCGTCATCCTGGCCCTGGCCGGGGTGAACGCCCGGGGCACCCGGCTCGGGGCCGGCCTCCAGGTCGTCGTCACCACGGTCAAGGTCGGGTCCATCCTCGGGCTGATCGTCCTGCCGTTCGTCGTCCTGGCGGCGGTGGCCGAGCCGCAGTACCCGCCGCGGGCCGAGCACCTGTCGCCGGGGTGGCCGGCCGGTTGGCTATCGGCCGAGCGGTGGGGGCTGTACGGGGCGGCCCTGGTCGGGGTGCTGTGGGCGTACCACGGGTGGATGAACATCGGCCCGCTCGGGGAGGAGATCAAGGACCCCGGCCGGAACATCCCCCGGGCGTTCGTCGGCGGGGTCCTCCTGCTGATCTTCCTCTACTGCGTGGCGAACCTGGCCTACTACCTGGTCATCCCCCGGGACCAGATGAAGGAACTCCGCGACACGACGGTCGCCACCGAGTTCTGCCTGCGGCTCGTCGGGCCGGTCGGGGCGGTGGTCGCCTCGGCGATCGTCATGACCTCGGTGTTCGGGTCGCTCAACGGCAACCTCTTGGTCGGCCCGCGGCTGCTGTTCGCCATGGGCCGGGACGGGCTGGCCCCCGGCTGGCTGACCCGGCTCCACCCCCGCTACGACACCCCGGCCCTGGCCACCGGGGTGTACGCCCTGTGGTCGTGCTTGCTGGTGGTCGGGGTCGGGCTGCTCGTCCGCAACCAACTCCCGGCCGTGCCCCTCGGGTTCGCCGAGGTGGACCTGAACCTGCCGCCGGGGAAGGCCCCGTTCGACGTGGTGACGGACTTCGCCATGTTCGGGGCGGTGGCGTTCGAGACGCTGGCGGTGGCCAGCATCTTCGTCTTCCGGCGGCGGTTGCCGGCCGCCGACCGGCCGTACCGCTGCCCCGGCTACCCGGTCGTACCGGCCCTGTACGTCCTCATCATGGCGGCGGTGTTCGCCAACATGTTCGTGACCGCCGAGCAGCGGGCCGAGGCCCGCATCGGGGTGGTCCTCATCGCCTGCGGGGTCGGGGTTTACCTGATCGCGTTGCGTGGGGGCCGCCGATGACGGGTTGGCGGGCCGCCCTTGCCGACGACGGGTTCGTCCTGCTGCCGGGCGTCTTCACCCCGGACGACGCGGCGGAACTGGCCAGCGAATGGTCCGCGGTCTGCCGGGCGAACGCCGGCGACGACGCGATCATGGCCGACGCCGACGGCCGGGTGAGCGGGGCGCGGGACCTCCTGCGGCTGTGGCCGCGGGTCGTGGACTTGGCCCGTCGGCCGGGGCTGCTCGGCCCGCTCGTCGAAGTCCTCGGCCCGGCCGGCGGGGTCGTCCGGGCGCTCTACTTCGACAAGCCGCCGGGCCACGGCTGGGCCTTGCCGTGGCACAAGGACCGGAACGTCGCGGTCGCGGCCCACGGGCCGCTGGGACGATTTGCCAAGCCGACCACCAAGGCCGGGGTGCCGCACGCCGAGGCCCCGGAAGAGTTGTTGGCCACGATGGTAACGGGCCGGGTCCACCTTGACGACGTGACGGCCGAGAACGGCCCGCTGCGAGTCATCCCCGGGTCGCACCGGGGCGGCGAGCCCCGGCCGCCCGTCGAGGTGTTCTGCCGGGCTGGCGACGTGCTCTTGATGCGGCCGCTGCTGACCCACGCCAGCGGCCACTGCGACCCGCACACCCGCCGGCACCGGCGGATCATCCACCTGGAATGCGCCACGTCGCCAGACCTGCCGGACGGCTACCGGTGGCACGACTTTGACGGGCTGAGGTAAGGCGAGCGGCCGGCTTACGCCGGCCGCTCATCGAGATGAGCCGTCAGATCGGCAGGACGCCGGTGCTGTCCCCGAACCGGGCGGTGCCGGCCCCCATCCGCTCGAACAGGGCCAGGTACAGGTTCATCAGCGGGGTGTCGGCCTTCTTGTCGAAGACCAGGTGCCGGCCGCCCGGGATGGTGCCGCCCCCGCCGCCGACCAGGAGGACCGGCAGGTCGTCGTGGTTGTGCCGGTCGCCGTCGCCGATGCCGCTGCCGTAGACCATCATCACGTTGTCCAGCAGCGAGGAGCCGTCGGCCTCCTTCACCTCCCGGAGCTTGCCGACGAAGTAGGCGAACTGCTCGACGTGGTACTGATTGATCTTCTTGATCTTCGCCAGCTTCTCCTGGTTCCGCTGGTGGTGGGACAGGTCGTGGTGGCCGTCCGACACCCCGATCATCTTGTACGGGACGTTGCTGCCGTCGTCGGCCAGTGGGAACGTGGCCACCCGGGTCTGGTCGCTCCGGAAGGCGAGCAGGAGCAGGTCGAACATCAGCCGGTAGTGGTCGGTCCGCTCGCCCGGGACCCCGGCCGGGGCCGGCATGCCCGGCTTCGGGGCCGGGGCCGCCTTGGCCAGCCGGACCTTCTCGATCTGCCGCTCGACCTCCCGCACCGCCGTCAGGTACTCGTCGAGCTTGAGCTTGTCGCCCCGGCCGAGGGTCTTGTCGAGGGCCTTGGCGTCCTCGGCCACGAAGTCCAGCACGCTCTTGTTGTAAAGCTCCCGCTTGGCCCGGGCCTCCTTCAGCTCCTTCGGGTCGTTGCCCGAGAAGAGCCGGTCGAACACGGCCTTCGGGTCGGTCTCCTTGGCGTTCGGGGTGCTCTCGCCCCGCCACGACAGGTTGGCCGAGTAGGCGCAGGAGTAGCCCGAGTCGCAGTTGCCGGCCTGCTTGCCCGGCTCGATGCCGAGTTCGAGCGAGGGGAACCGGGTGTGGTCGCCGACGGCGTTGGCGAGGTGCTGGTCGGCCGACTGGCCGGCCCGGATGTCGGCCCCGTGGGTCTTGCGGGGCTGCCGGCCGGTCAGGAAGGCGGACATGGCCCGGGCGTGGTCGCCGGGGCCGTCGCCGTTGGCCCGGGCCTTGTCCAGGGCCAGCCCGCTGATGACCGTGACCCGGTCCTTGTGCGGGTTCAGCGGCTCCAGGATGCCGGTCAGCTTGGACAGCGTCCCCTTCTCGGCCGGGGTCCAGTCGGCCATGCTGACGCCGTTGGGGACGTAGAAGAAGGCGGCCCGCTTGGGCACCCCGGCCGCGGCCGTCGCCGCCGGCGGGGCCGACGCGAACCCGAGCGACTCCAGCCACGGCAGGGCGACCGCGGTGCCCAGGCCCTTGAGGGCCGCCCGGCGGGTGATGGCGCGCTTCATGGTCGTTCCGCCCCTTGTAGGGTGTGTCGAGCCGGCCCCGGGCCGGCGATGACGCACCATGCAACTCCGGTGCGTCATC
>JAIEQN010000466.1 GCA_019747685.1 Gemmataceae bacterium | reverse complement strand
CTGAGGCCGGCCGCGGGCGGCGAAAACCCGTTGGGTGTGTCGAGCGGCCCGTCCGCGGGCCGCGATGACGCACCACGCGGCGCCCGGTGCGTCATCGCCGGCCGGTGGCCGGCTCGACACACCCCACGAGGCCCCGCCATGACCCCCTCCCGCCGCGACTTCCTCCTCACCTCGGCCGCCGGCGTGGTCGCCGCCCCGCTCGCCCGGGCCATCGAGCCGATCAAGCGGCCCGGGCCGAAGCCCGACCTGAAGCTCGGGCTGGCCGCCTACAGCTTCCGCCAGTTCCTGACCGGCAAGACGCCGGAAATGACCCTGTTCGACTTCATCGACCTGGCCGCCGGGCTGCCGCTCGACGGGGTCGAGCTGACCTCGTACTACTTCGCGGCCACCGACGACGGCTACCTGGACAAGCTGAAGGCCCACGCCGCGGCCAAGAAGCTGGCCATCTCCGGCGTCCCGGTCGGCAACAACTTCTGCGTCCGGGACGAGGCCAGGCGGCGGACCGAGATCGACCTGGTCAAGGCCTGGGTCGGGCGGGCGGCCCGGCTCGGGGCCAAGACGGTCCGCATCTTCGCCGGCAACCAGGAGAAGGGCGACACCCTGGCCGACGCCCAGAAGCGGGTGGTATCGGCCCTGGAGGAGTGCTGCCCCGTGGCCGAGAAGGCCGGGGTAGTGCTGGCCCTGGAGAACCACGGCGGCATCACCGACACCCCGGACCACCTGCTCGACCTGGTCAGGCCGGTGACCAGCCCGGCCCTGGGGGTGAACATCGACACCGGCAACTTCCACACGCCCGACCCCTACGCCGACGTGGCCCGGATCGCCCCGTACGGGGTGGTCTGCCAGGTCAAGACGGAGGTGACGCCGGCCGGCGGGAAGAAGCAGGACGCCGACCTCGGGCGGGTGGTGAAGATTCTGAAGGACGCCAACTACCACGGGTTCGTGGTGCTGGAGTACGAGGCCGCCGAGGACCCGAAGGTCGCCGTCCCCCGGCACGTCCGGGAACTCCGCAAGCTGATCGGGTGAGGGGAAGGAGGTTCACCACAAAGGCACGGAGGTGACACGGAGGACCACAGAGGGAACAGAATCCAAGTTCTTGTCCGGTCCTCTCGGTGGCCCTCCGTGTGAACTCCGTGCCTCTGTGGTAAGTCCGTGGCTACTTCGGCGGGGCGGTGAACCCGAGGCCGGCCGGGAGCCCGGCCCCCGGGGACGACGGGGGCACCCGGCTGCTGCCGACCACCGGCCGGACCGGCGGGGGCACCCGGGCGGCCCCGGCCGACCCGCCGTAGAACGGCCCGTAGGGCGGGTTGTACGGGGGGACATACGGCGGGTACACCGGCGGGATGTACGGCGGGTAGATCGGGTTGACCGGGACGACCGGGGTGACGGGCACCACCGGGGTGACCGGCGGGATGTACGGGAGCGGGTACGGCCGGATCGGCGGGATGTACGGGTACGGGCTGGGGAGGTAGCCGCCCCGGTAGTACGGGCGGTAGTAGGGCCGGTAGTACCCGCCGCGGAACGGCGGGAAGGTGGCCGAGGCGGTGTCGGCCGACAGGAGCAGGCCGACGACCGACAGGCCGAGCGCGACCAGGCGCATGGGGAAGGCTCCGGGTGGGAGGCGGACGCCGGCCATTGTATCCGGGCTACCGCAGGTCGAGTTCGGCCAAGAGCAGGTTCCGGACGTTCTCCATCGGGACGACCGGGCCGGGGTTCGGGCCGTGGCCGATCAGGACCGGGCGGTCCCGCGGGTCGGCGGCGGCTAGCCCGTGGCTGCCCCGGACGATCCCCGGGTCGAGCGGGACCACGTCCAGGGTCATCCGGAACCCGAGCCTCTTCTGGAGGAGCCGCCGGGCGGCGTGGAGCTTCGGGAAGGTGAACCGCGGGTCGAAGAACAGCTCGCACGGGTCGAACCCGGGCTTGGCGTGGATGGCCACCGCCCGGGCGTAGTCCGGGGCCGCCGCGTCGTCCAGCCAGAACGGGTAAGCGAACCAACTGTCGCGCTCGGCCAGTAGGATCACCTCGCCGGCCCGGTCGTGGTGCAGGTGGAACTCCTCCCGCTCGTGGCCGACGAGGACGCGGGCGATCCCGGGCACACCCCTCAACATCGACACGACGAGCGGCACGTCCTCCGGGTCCGGGACGTAGACGTGGGCGAGCTGGTGGTCGCACACGGCGACGGCCCGGGAGCCGTACAGGTCGAGCTGTTCGCCGAACGGCCCGGGCCGCACGTCCAACAACCCGGCCCGGCGGAGGACCCGGTTCGGCAGCACCGGCCGCGTCACGTCGCAATGGCCGTACTCGCTGACCACCCACACCTTCGCCCCGATCGCCTTCGCCGCGTCCAGGAGCGGCGCGCACGCGGCGTCGAGTTCGCCCACGACCTTCGGCATGTCGCACCCGCCCGGCCCGAACCGCTGCGGGTCGTAGTCGAGGTGCGGCAGGTAGACGAGGGTGAGGTCGGGCTTGTGCTCCTGGACCACGAGGGCGGCCGCCCGGGCGATCCAGTCGGTACTCGGCTTGCCGGCCATCGGCCCCCAGAAGGCCGGGAACGGGAACGGCCCGAGCCGCTGCTCCAGCCCATCCGGCACCGCCTGCGGGCGACCGGCGATCCCGAACGCCTTGTTCCCGTCGATCCCGTAGTGCGGCTTGGGCGTCACCGAGAGGTCGACCGCCGCCCCCTGGTTGAACCACCAGAACAGCTTGGCGGACTTGAACGGGAGGCCCTTCGCCTTGGCCCGCTGCTTGGCCGTGGCGTACACCGGCTCGGCCTGGATCAGGCGGTTCGACTGCTGCCAGAACCGGACCTCGTTGGTGTTCCGGTACAGCCAGCCGTTGGCCACGACGCCGTGCTTGTCCGGGGGCTTGCCGGTGAGGATCGTCGCCTGGGCGGTACACGTCACCGCCGGCAAGACCTCCGGCATCCCGGCCGCCCAGCCGGAATCGGCCACCGCCTTCAGCCGCGGGGCGAACCCCAGCAGCCGCGGCGTCAGCCCGACCGCGTTCACCAGTACAATCGGTTGCATGGGGACAGGGTATGGACTCGGTGGCACTGGCATTCCTGCCTGCGGAGGCTTCTGATGCAGACCCGCCGGCTCGGGAACTCGGACCTGCACGTCACCCCGATCGGGTTCGGGGCGTGGGCGATCGGCGGCGGCGGGTGGGCGTTCGGGTGGGGCGGCCAGGACGACGCCCACAGCGTCGCCGCCATCCGGGAGGCGATCGACCTCGGCATCAACTGGATCGACACCGCCGCCGTCTACGGGTTGGGGCACTCGGAAGAGGTGGTGGCGAAGGCCCTGGACGGCGTCGCCAACCGGCCGTTCGTGTTCACGAAATGCGCCCGGGTGTGGGACGAGAACCGGCAGATCGGCAAGTCGCTCAAGGCCGAGAGCATCCGCCGGGAGTGCGAGGCCAGCCTGCGGCGGCTGAAGGTCGATGTCATCGACCTGTACCAAATCCACTGGCCGGAGCCGCCGGAGGACATCGAGGAGGGCTGGCAGGCGGTCCAGGCGCTCAAGGCCGAGGGCAAAATCCGCTGGGCCGGGGTGTCGAACTTCGACGCCGCCCAGATGGAGAGGATCGCCAAGCTCGGGCCGATCACCTCCCTCCAGCCGCCGTACTCGATGGTCCGCCCGGAGGTCGAGGAGTCAATCCTGCCGTACTGCCTGGCCAACGGCATCGGCGTCATCGCCTACTCGCCGATGGCCTCGGGCCTGCTGACCGGGGCCATGACCCGCGAGCGGCTGGCCGCACTGCCGGCCGACGATTGGCGGCGGGAGAAGAACCGCCACTACCAGGAGCCGCTGCTGACCCGGAACCTGAACCTCGTCGAGCTGCTGAAGGACGTCGGCGGGCGGCACGGCCGGTCGCCCGGCGAGGTGGCGGTCGCCTGGGTGCTGCGGCACCCGGCCGTCACCGGGGCGATCGTCGGGGCCCGCCGGCCGGGCCAGCTCCGCGAGCTGATCGGCGCGGCCGACTGGCGGCTCACCCACGACGAGGTGGCCGGGATCGACGGCTTCCTGGCGGCGAACCCCGGCTGAACCCCCCGACCCATTGCACCCGGCCGCGATTCCGGTTCTGATGAAACACCCCCCGGAGAGGACCCCACCGATGCGGCCGGCCTGGATCGCGCTCGTCCTGTTCGCCGTCATCCCCGCCGGGCTGCACGCCCAGCCGGCCCCGCCGGCCGACCACCCGATCAAGACCCACTTCACCAAGTACGAGTACCAAATCCCCATGCGGGACGGGGTCAAGCTGTTCACCGCCGTGTACGTCCCGAAGGACGCGGCCGAGAAGCTGCCGATCCTCCTCAAGCGGACCCCCTACGGGGTCGGGCCGTACGGCCCGGACCAGTACCCGACGGCCGCCGGCCCGTCCCCGCTCTTCGAGACGGGCGGGTACATCCTCGTCTGCCAGGACGTCCGCGGGCGGATGAAGTCCGAAGGGAAGTTCGTCCACGGCCGGCCGCACAACCCGCGGAAGGGCCCGAAGGACGCCGACGAGAGCAGCGACGCCTACGACACCATCGACTGGCTGGTCAAGAACGTCCCGGGCAACAACGGCAAGGTCGGCCAGTGGGGCATCTCGTACCCCGGGTTCTACACCGCCCACGGGATGATCGACGCCCACCCGGCCCTGGTCGCGGCGTCGCCCCAAGCCCCGGTGACGGACCTATTCGACGGCGACGACTGCCGGCACAACGGGGCCTTCCTGCTGGCCCACAACTTCTGGTTCATGGGGCCGGTCGCCGAGATGGGGCCGGACCGCCCGATGGGCGGCGATGTCACCCGGCTCCGCCAGAAGGTGCCCGACGGGTACCAGTTCTTCCTGAAGATGGGGCCGCTGGCCAACGCCGACAAGTACCACCTCAAGGGGGTCGAGCCGTTCTGGAACGACCTGATGACCCACGCCACCTACGACGAGTTCTGTAAGGCCGGCGACCTCCGGCCGCACCTCAAGGGGGTCAAGCCGGCCGTCCTGACCGTCGGCGGGTGGTTCGACGCCGAGGACCTGGCCGGGACGATCAACACCTTCCGGCAGGTCGAGAAGGCCCCTCCGGCGGGCGGCAACCACTTCGTCATGGGGCCGTGGACCCACGGCGGCTGGAGCCGCGGCCCGGGCGACAAGGTCGGCGATGTCGGGTTCAACGCCAAGACCGGCGAGTACTACCGGGAGAAGGTCGAGTTCCCGTTCTTCGAGTACCACCTGCGGGGCAAGGGGGACGGCCGGTTCCCGAAGGCCCGGATGTTCGAGACCGGGGCCAACCGCTGGCGGACGTTCGACGCCTGGCCGCCGGCCGACGCCAGGCCGGCGGCCTTCTTCCTCCGCGGCGGCGGCACCCTCCTGCCGACCCAGGAGGGGCTGACCAGCACCATCGACCTGAACCCGGCCGACGAGTTCGTCAGCGACCCGGCCAAGCCGGTCCCGCACGTCCCGAAGATCACCACCGGGATGGACGGCGAGTACATGACCGCCGACCAGCGGTTCGCCGCGGCCCGGCCGGACGTGCTGGTGTACGAGACGCCGCCGCTGACCGAGGACCTGACCGTGGCCGGGCCGGTCGAGGTCGAGCTGTACGTCAGCACCACCGGCACCGACGCCGACTGGGTGGTCAAGCTGATCGACGTCTACCCGGACGACTTCCCGAACCCCGAGCCGAACCCGAAGGAGGTCCGCATGGGCGGGTTCCAGCAGCTCGTCCGGGGCGAGCCGTTCCGCGGGAAGTTCCGCAACTCGATGAGCAAGCCCGAGCCGTTCGAGCCGGGGAAGGTCGCCAAGATCAAGTTCGCCCTGCCGGACGTGCTGCACACGTTCCGGCCCGGGCACCGGGTCATGGTCCAGGTGCAGAGCTCGTGGTTCCCCCTGATCGACCGGAACCCGCAGACGTTCTGCGACATCCCCCGGGCGACCGGGGAAGACTTCAAGAAGCAGACCCACAAGGTCCGCCGCGGGACCGACACGCCTTCGCGGGTCACGCTGCGGGTGATAAAGTAGATCGGGAAGAACCCCTCCCCCCGGCCCGGGCGGCCGACCCGCCGGTCGACTTCGGCCGGGACGTGCTGCCGATCCTGTCGGATTATTGCTTCCACTGCCACGGACCGGACCCGAAGGCCCGCAAGGCCAAGCTCCGGCTGGATGTCAAGGACGCCGCGATGGCCCGCGGGGTGATCGCCCCCGGCAAGCCGGCCGAGAGCGAGCTGGTCGCCCGGGTCACCAGCACCGACCCGGACGTGGTGATGCCGCCGCCGGCGGTGAAGCGGTCGCCGTCGAAGGCCCAGGTCGAGACCCTGCGGCGGTGGGTCGGGCAGGGCGCCCCGTGGGGCGGGCACTGGGCGTTCGCGCCGATGGTCAAGCCGCCCGTCCCATCCGAGGGCCACCCGATCGACCACTTCGTCCGGGCGCGGCTCAAGCGGGAGGGGCTGTCGCCGGCACCGCCGGCCGACAAGGAGCGGCTCCTCCGGCGGGTGACGTTCGACCTCACCGGCCTGCCGCCGACGCTCGCCGAGGTCGATGCCTTCCTCAAGGACGAGTCGTCGGACGCCTACGAGAAGGTGGTGGACCGGCTCCTGGCGTCGCCCCGGTACGGCGAGCGGATGACCGCCGACTGGCTCGACCTGGCCCGGTTCGCCGACACCCACGGCTACCAGATGGATCGGTTCCGGGCCGTCTGGCCGTACCGCGACTGGGTCATCGGGGCGTTCAACCGCAACCTGCCGTTCGACGACTTCGTCACCTGGCAACTGGCCGGCGACCTCCTGCCGAACGCGACGAAGGAGCAGCGGCTGGCCACCGCCTTCAACCGGCTGCACATGCAGAACGAGGAGGGCGGCGTCGTGGAAGAAGAGTTCCGCGTCGCCTACGTCGTGGACCGGGTGAACACCTTCGGGACGGCCTTCCTCGGCATGACGTTCGAGTGCAGCCGGTGCCACGACCACAAGTACGACCCGGTCACCCAGAAGGACTTCTACTCGCTGTTCGCGTTCTTCCAGAACATCGACGAGGCCGGCCAGACGACCTACTTCACGTCGTCCACGCCGGTCCCGGCCCTGACCCTCAGCACCGACGAGCAGGACAGGAAGCTGGCCGAGCTGCGGGCCGCGGTCGCCGCGAAGGAGGCCGCGCTGGCGAAGGCCCGGAAGGCGATGGAGACGGACTACGACTGCTGGAAGCCGCTCGCCAAGTTCGACGTGCCGGGACTCGTCGCGTCCTACTCGTTCGACGACCTCAAGGACGGGAAGGTGTCGAACGCGGCGGACGGGAAGACCCCGGGCAAGCCGCACGAGGGGCCGAAGGCGGTCGCCGGGAAGGTCGGCGGGGCCGCCCTCCTCGACGGCGAGAACGGCTTCACCTTCCCCGGGGTCGGGCACTTCGGCAAGGACGACCCGTTCACCCTGTCGCTGTGGGTGAAGACGCCGCCGGAACACGCCAAGCGGGCCGTCGTGGTGCATCACAGCATGGCCCCGGTGGACGCCGGCAGCCGGGGGTACGAGCTGCTGTTGGAGGACGGCAAGGTGGCCGTCGGGCTGCACCACATGTGGCCGGGGAACTCGCTCAAGGTGGTGACGACGGCCGCCATCCAGCCGGACGCCTGGACCCACATCACGGCCACCTACGACGGGTCGGGCCGGGCCGCGGGCGTGAAGGTGTACCTCGACGGCGAGCCGGCCGCCCTCGACGTGATCCGCGACAAGCTGACCCGGGACATCACCTACGGGGGCGAGCCGGACCTCGCCATCGGCTTCCGGTTCCGGGACAACGGGTTCAAGGGCGGGGCGGTCGACGAGTTCAAGGTGTACGACCGGGCACTGACCGCCGCCGAGGCGGCCCAGGAGGCCGGCCGGCCGGCGGCCCCCGACTTCGAGTACTTCGCCGCCGTCATCCACGGGCCGACCAAGAAGGCGGCCGAGGAGCTGCGGGCCGCCCGCAAGGCGCTGACCGCGTACCTCGCCCCGATCCCCGAGATCATGGTGATGGACGAGCTGCCGGCCCCGAAGCCGGCGTTCGTGCTCAAGCGCGGGGCCTACGACGCCCCCGGCGAGCCGGTGTCGGCCGACACCCCGAAGGCGCTGCCCCCCTTCCCCGCCGACGCCCCGCGGAACCGGCTCGGTCTGGCCCGCTGGCTGACCGACCCCGAACACCCGCTCCTGGCCCGGGTGACGGTCAACCGGGCGTGGCAGCAGATGTTCGGCCGGGGGCTGGTCGAGACGGCCGACAACTTCGGCACCCAGGGGAGCCGACCCACCCACCCCGAGCTACTCGACTGGCTGGCCCGGGAATTCGTCGCCTCCGGTTGGGACCACAAGCGGCTGCTCAAGCAAATCGCCCTGTCGGCGACCTACCGGCAGTCGTCGAAGGCGTCGCCGGAGCTGCTGGCCCGCGACCCGGACAACCTGCTGTTGGCCCGCGGCCCGGCCAAGCGGCTCTCGGCCGAGATGCTCCGCGACCAGGCCCTCGCCGTCAGCGGGCTACTCGTGGAGAAGGTCGGCGGGCCGAGCGTCAAGCCGTACCAGCCGGCCGGGCTGTGGGAAGAAATCGCGATGGGGCGGCCGACCTACGACCAGGGGAAGGGGCCGGACCTGTACCGACGCAGCCTGTACACGTTCTGGAAGCGGACCGTCCCGCCGCCGGCGATGGCCACCTTCGACGCCGCCGACAAGAGCACCTGTTCCGTCAAGCGGCAGGCGACCAGCACGCCCCTACAAGCGCTCGTCCTGCTCAACGACGTGCAGTTCGTGGAGGCGGCCCGGCTGGTCGGCGAGCGGGTGCTGAAGGAAGCCGGGAGGTCGCCCGACGACCGGGCCGTCTACGCCTTCCGGCTCGTCACCGGCCGCCGCCCGTCCGACCGCGAGCGGGCCGTGCTGGTCGCGCTCCTCGCCGAGCAGCGGGCGGCGTTCGAGAAGGACCCGGCCGCCGCGAAGAAGCTGCTGGCGGTCGGCGACACGCCGGCCGACCCGACGCTGCCGCCGGCCGAGTTGGCCGCCGCGGCGGCCCTGGCCAACGCACTGTTCAGCCACGACGAGGCCGTCGTTCGGCGTTGAAGACCGGCCCGCTGATGACGCAAACTCCGGCGCAGATGAAGCCGGATCGGAACCATAGATTTGATCGATCTGTTTTCCTCTGCGGGCTTTGATCTGCGTCATCAGCGGGCCAGTCTTTCCGGAACCTCCCCATGCTCCGCCGCGACTTCTTCCGGTTCGGCCTCGGCCTCGGCCTCGGCGGGTTCGCCCTGGCCGACCTGCTCCGCGCCGCCGAGCCGCCCGACCCGTTCCGCGGCGTCCTCGACGAGCCCCACCACCCGCCGAAGGCCAAGCGGGTCATCTCCCTGTTCATGGCCGGCGGGCCGAGCCAGCTCGACCTGCTCGACCACAAGCCGAAGCTCAACGAGCTGCAAGGCCAGGACCTGCCCGAGTCCGTCCGGATGGGCCAGCGGGTCACCGGCATGACCGCCCACCAGGCGACGCTGCCGCTGGCCGGGTCGGCGTTCCAGTTCGGCAAGCACGGCCAGTCCGGCGCGACCCTGAGCGAACTCTTGCCCTGGACGGCGAAGGTGGTCGACGACCTGTGCTTCGTCAAATCGCTCCACACCGAGCACATCAACCACGACCCGGCCATCACCTTCCTCCAGACCGGCCACCACCTGCCCGGCCGGCCGAGCGCCGGGAGCTGGCTGAGCTACGGCCTCGGGTCGGCCAACCGGAACCTGCCGGCGTTCGTCGTCCTGATCTCGAAGGACCGGATCGACCAGCCGCTGTACGCCCGGCTGTGGGGGAACGGGTTCCTGCCGAGTACGCACCAGGGGGTCCAGTTCCGCAGCGGCGGGGCGCCCGTGCTGTACCTCGACAACCCGCCCGGGGTCTCCGCGGACGCCCGCAAGCAGGCCCTTGACCGGCTCGCGGAACTGCAACGCCTCCAGGCCGACGACCTCGGCGACCCGGCCGTCGCCGACCGCGTCGCCCAGTACGAGATGGCCTTCCGGATGCAGACCAGCGTGCCCGAGGTGGTTGATCTGGCGAAGGAGACGAAGGAGACGTTCGAGCTATACGGCGACGAGGCCAGGACGCCCGGGACGTTCGCCGCCAACTGCCTGCTCGCCCGCCGGCTGGCGGAACGCGACGTGCGGTTCATCCAGCTCTACCACCCCGGCTGGGACCACCACGGCGGGCTGCCCGGCGGCATCCGGCGGCAGGCGAAGGACGTGGACCGGGCGTGCTACGCCCTCGTCACCGACCTCAAGCGGCGCGGGATGCTGGGCGATACGCTGGTCGTCTGGGGCGGCGAGTTCGGCCGTACGAACTACAGCCAGGGCAAGCTGACGGCCACCGACTACGGCCGGGATCATCACCCCAGGTGCTTCACCGTCTGGCTGGCCGGCGGCGGGGTCAAGCCCGGCATCACCCACGGCTCGACCGACGAGTTCGGGTACAACGTGGCCGAGAACCCGGTCAGCGTCTACGACCTCCAGGCCACGGTGCTGCACCTGCTAGGCATCGACCACGAGCGGCTGACGTACAAGCACCAGGGCCGGTACTACCGCCTCACCGACGTGCATGGGGCGGTGGTGAAGCCGATCATCTTGTAGGGTGTGTCGAGCGGGCCGGCCGCGGGGCGCGCGCCCCACCCCACCCACCAAAGCCCGTCCCCCCCACGCCCGGGCCGGGTGTGG
>JAIEQN010001190.1 GCA_019747685.1 Gemmataceae bacterium | reverse complement strand
CCGCCGCGATCCTGAAGGTCACCTCCGCGGCCTGGAGGCCAAACTCAACCAGTCAGCTTTGCCGCCGTAGAAAAAAACGGCCCCCAGGCCCCCGGCCGGAGCCGCGGCGGGTTCGGGACGAATGCCCACGCGAGCGTGACCGCCGAGGGCCACCCGCGGGTGATCAGGCTCACCCCGGGGCAGGCCGGGGATGCCCCGCACGCCCCGGACCTGCCGGCCGGGGCGAAGCGGGGGCGGGTGGTGACCGGGGACCGGGGGTACGACAGCGCGGCCATCGGCGGCCGGGCCCGGGGGCCCCGGGCGCGGGTGGTGATCCCGTCCCAGAGGGGCCGGCGGGTGCGGCGGTACAGCAAGGCGCTGTACAAGGGGCGGAACGTGGTCGAGCGGTTCTGGAGCAAGGTCAAGCAGTACCGGCGGGTGGCCACCCGGTACGACAAGCTGGACACCAGCTACCTCGCGTTCCTCCATCTGGCCGCCGTCCTCGTGGTTCTGAAGCACCCGTTGACTGTCCACACGACCTAGGACCCCGGGCGATCAGCAGGGCGTAGTTCCAGGTGTAGCGGATGTGCTCCTCGGTCGTCCCGGCGGTGCTCTGGACCACCTTCGTCGAGTCGCCGTTGACCGCCGCGGCCAAGTGTTCGGACAGCCACGACTTGGCCGTCCCCGGCTCGCCGATCAGGAGCAACGACCGGTCGGTGACGAGGGTGGAGATGGCAATCTCGACCAGCCGGTTGTGGCCGATGTACTTCGGCGTGATCGGCATCGCCCCGGCCTTGCCGCCGATGATGTACGTCAGCACAGCCCGGGGCGACATCCGCCAGCCCGGCGGGCGGGGGTGCTTGTCCTCCTTGGTGAGCTGTTCCAGCTCCTCGGCGTACAGCACCTCGGCCGGTGCCCGGAGCATCCCACCGGGGAGGCCGGGGGCGGGGTCCCGTTCGCGGCGGGGTCGGCGGCGTCGGCTTTCTTCTTGGCCATAGGTCGGGCGTGGGGGGGGGGGTTTTGGGTTGGGGGGGGGGGGGGCGTGCCCCCCTTGTGGGTGGCCCAAACCGGGGGGCACCCGCCCCCCGCTCGCCGGAACCTTTACTTCTTCTCCTTCAGCTCCTGGATGGCCTCGGCGAACCGGTCGGCCTCCTTCGGGTCCTTGACCTTCGGGATGACCGCCTCCAGCACCGGGGCGGCCTCCTTCGGCAGGTGCGGGATCAGGTAGTAATACCAGTAGGTGTTGGCGTTCGCCTTGCCGATGGTCCGCTCGTAGGACGCGGCCAGGGCGGCGGCCGCGTCCGGGTGGCCGACGTGGACCAGCACCGACAGCGGGTCCTGCACCTGGTCCTGGCTCTTGGCCTTCGCGAACGCCTCGTCGAACGCCGCCTTGGCGAACGCCTGGGCCGCGGGGTGCGGGCGGCCCGGCTCGTGCAGGGCGTCGACCAGCCCGAGGTGCTTCATCTTCACCGCCAGGTCGAGCCACCGCGGGTCGGGCGGCGGCCCGTCCCGGGCCGCGTCGTCCGCGTCGGCGTCCTCGTCGTCCGGGTCCGGAGCCGACCGGCTGAACCAGGTGATGTACCGTCCGTTCAACTCCCCGACGATCGCCTCCTGCTTGTCGCGGGCCGGGTTGGTCCCCTTCTTGGCGGCCGCCGGGTCGGTCAGGTACGGGGCGAACCGGTCATACACCGCGGCCGGGGTGGGGACCCGGCGGGCGGCCCGGAAGGCGTCGTCCAGGTTCACCGCCCCGACCGCGGCGTGGGCGTCGGCCAGGACCGCGGCGACGGCCGGCGACGCCTGCGCCATCGCGTCGATCGCCGTCTCGGCCACGTCCGACCCGGAGTGGTGGTCGCCCTTGACCTTGGCCAGCTCGGCCCGCCGGGCGAACAGGTCGAGCAGGACGGCGTCGGCCGCCGGGAACGACCCGGCCGGCAGGCAGTTGACCAGCATGACCAGCCGGTACGCCGCCTGCCCGGCCGCCTTCTTGTCCTTGAGCTTTAAGAGGGCGTCGACCCCGGACCGGAGTTCGGCCGCTAGCACCTCGACGTGCCGGGGCACCCGGCCCTCCTCGATCTCCCGGGCGACGGCGTCGGCGTCCTTCCCGGCCAGGGCCTTCTCCAGGACGGCGACGGCCTTCGGGTCGTCGATCTTGGCCAGGGCCCGATACGCCGCCCCGCGAACGTCCTGGGCTTTCACCCCGGCTTGCTCGATCAAGAAGTCGAGGTCTTCCGGCCCGAGCAGCCCGATGGCTGCCACCTTCACCTCCTTCGACACCTCCTTGTGGGCCGGGTCGAGGGCCTGCTTCACCAGCTCCTTCGTCCCGGCCGGGTCGAGTGCGTGCATCAGCTTCAGCCGCCGGGGGTCGCCCTTGGCCCCGGCCGGGTTGTACTTCCCGCGGAGTTCCGGCAGGGCGGCCGCCCCGTACAGCGGCAGGACCTTCTCGGCCAGGAAGTCGGCCACCTCGGCGTAGGGGTCGTCCAGCCCGTTCAGGGCCGGCTTGACCAACCGGAGGTCCCGAAACTCCCCCTGTTGGTGGGCCTCCTTGACCAGCTCCAGCCGGCCGGACCCGGTGGACGACAGGGCTTCGAGCAGCGGCTTGAGCACCCGGGCCGGGGTCTGGGCCAGCGTCCCGCTTAGGTTCACCGTTTCGATCGGCTGCAACTCGCCCGCCAGTCCGGTCTCGCCCTGGGTGTACAGGACGGCCGTGACCAGTGACGTCAGTTCGAGCAGGTTCTCGGCCCCCTTCTCCTCCGGCCCCTCGACCACCGCCTTCGCCGCCTCGGCCACCTTGGCGAACACCGGGGCCTTGGCCCCCGCCTGTTCGAGTGGCGGGATCAGCTTCTTGAGCCGGAAGTCGCCGGCCGCGATCACGCTCCCGGCCACCGCCAGCCGACGGGCCTCGTCGTACACCTGGTTCAGAACGGCGATGCTCATGACAACCCCCGGCGGCCGTTATCCGCTCAGACTGGCAATGCTCGATTCGCGTTAACTGCACCTGGCTACTGGGCTTCCGACCGATCGGATGGTATACCCCCCCTCCCCCCCCTCGCCCTTCACGACCCCGTTTCCGTGCCGCAACTGCATTCCTAACTAGTGGTTGCGGCGAATCGTTTCATGACCGCCCGATCATGCTCAGCCTCGGTCTGCGTCCGAAACCCTGGCGAAGCCTCGGGTTCGGTCCGCTACACCGCATTGCCGTACCCGCCCATGCCGGTTCACCGTAGCCCGCCGCGATGACCTCATACCACCTGGCGAATAGTGAACTTGTAAACACTACACTCCCCGGGGGTGGAGTCAAGCCGACCGTTACAGTCCGGGCCATCCGGTCATAGGGTCAGCCGGATGACCGTCTCGGGCGTCACGATGCTCAGCGGCTTGACCTGGAGCTTGCGGGCGTCGAGGTCGTGCCGGAACCGGGCGATCAGCGTCTGCCCGGCCAGGGCCGACTTCGGCAACAGCGGCAGCAGGTGGCAGCTCGGCGGCTCCTCGGCCATGCCGACATCCGTGAGGACCAGCCGCTCGCCCTTCGCGTCCTCGGCCACCAGGGCATCGCCGACCTTGCCGACCCGGGCGAAGTTCAGCGCCAGGATCGGCGTCTTGTCGGCCAAAGGCCCCTTCAGGGTGTTCTTCACCTCCTTGACGGCCGCGGCGAAGTCGTACTGGCCGTGGCCGCGGATGGTCGCCAGGTCCTTTGGCTCCAGCGGTCGGGGGACCATCCCGTCCCACCGGACACGGGGGTTCACCCCGCCCGGGTAGACGCACAGCTCCTTCACCCGGGCGACCTGGAAGAAGCTGTCCTCGCTCTTGATGAACTTGGCCGCCTTGTACGGCCGGAGGGTCTGCGTCACCCGGATCGTGCCGTTGCCCAGGGTCATCCAGACGCCGGTGTCGATGAACTCCTTGCGGGCCGGGTCGTCGTGCGAATTGAACGCCAGTTGCACGAGTTCGGCGTCGGCCTCGACCCGCCCGCACGCCTTCAGCTCGCCGAGTTGCCAGGCGTGCCCGAGCCAGGCGGCGATGGGGGTGTCGGTCGGGACGGCCAGGCCGGGGTCTTCGAGCCGCTTCGTCAGGTAGACCCGGCCCTGCTTGATGGTGGCGTGCAGCCGGGCGAGCTGGTCCAGGGCCTCGGTGTGGGTCCGCTCCGTGGCCGCGGCCGACATCTTCTGCTTCCCCTCGACGAACCGGCCGCTCTCGTCGGCGAACAGTTGCAGGTAGCGGTACAGGGCGGCCCGGGCGCCGGGCAGGTAGGCGTCGCCGAGCCGGTCGGCCTGCCGGGCCATCTCCCCGGCCAGCTTGGCGTTCATGTTGCCGATGCCCAGCCGGACGAGGTCGTGGGTCAGCGTTTCCAGCACGGCGACGCCGTCGAGCTGGGCCTTCACCTTCTTGGCCAGGGCGGCCGCGTTCACCTGCTTCGGCAGGGCGGCGGCCTCGGTCGCCTTCTTCTCGACCCGGGCGGCCAGCTTCTCCCGCTTGGCCGCCAGGTCGTCCGGGACCGGGCCGGCCGGGAACGGCTTCTGCTGGGCGTAGGCGTACATCAGCCCGAGGACGTGCTTACACGGCAACTGCCGGCTCGGGCAACTGCACCGGTAGGTCGGCTGGTCCGGGCGGGCGAAGTCGGCCGACACCCGGTACGGGTCCTTCCCGCTGCCGGCGCACGCGCCGAAGATCAGGTCGCCGTCGTCGGACGTGTGCAGGTCGGTCAGCTTGTTCTTGAGGACCAGCCTGCGGCCGTTCTTGGCGGCGTCGGCGTTGGGGGCGGCCGCGTCCACGTAGGCGTCGTCGATCGGGATCATGCCGGGCGGCTCCGGGGGCGTCACCGCGGGCCGGTGCGCAGAACGGACTTTACCGGACAGCCCGGGCGTCCGCCATTTCGGTAGCAGTTTTTTCCCCCGGGCGGGCCCGCGGGGTCGGGCCCGGCGCGAGCGTTCAGCCCACACCCAGGCCGTTGGACTGGCCTGTTCGGACCCAGGCCTTCGGCCTGGGGGTGGCCGACAGGTTCGGGTTATGCCGGTCGTGGCCTGCGGCGGCCAGCGGCCGTCCGGCCGGGCGGACTGGAAGTCGCGCCCCAGATTGCCTAAATTACCCAAATCCAGGGCCGAACGTCGTCCGTCGATACTGTATGCCCTGCCGGCGGACCGACCGCCGCGGCCCGCCGGGTCCCGACTCGCAACCGGTTCCACACCCCCGAAGCCCGAGAGCCCGATGAACCTCCCCACCACCTGGCGGAAACTCGTCGCCGCGCGGCTGGCCCGCGCCGCCACCCGGCCGGCCCGGCTGCGGGTCGAATTCCTGGAGCCCCGCGAGACACCGGCCGGGCTGATCGCCGTCGGGTCGGAGGTCGGGGAGGACGCCCTGCTGACCGCGTTCGACGCCACCACCTTCGCCCAGCGGTTCTCGGTCAACCCGTACCCGGGGTTCACCGGCGGGGTGAACGCGGCCGTCGGGGACGTGGACGGGGACGGCACCGCCGACGTGGTCACCGGCCCGGGGGCCGGGGGCGGGCCGACGGTCAACGTGTACAGCGGGGCCGACGGCACCCTGCTCCGGTCGCTGACCGTCGGGGACCCGGACGCCCGGAACGGGGCGTCGGTCGGGACGGCCGACTACGACCGGGACGGGCGGGCCGACCTGGTGGTCGGGACGACCGCCGGCGGGGCCCCGCAGGTCCAGGTGCTGCGGTTCGCCGACGGGGCGGTCCTCCGCCGGTACAGCCCGTTCGAGGGGTCGGGCGGGTCGGTGTCGGTGGCCGCCGCCGACCTGACCGGGGACGGGGTGCCGGACACGGCCGTCGGGGCCGGGGTCGGGTTCGCCCCGCGGGTGACGGTGTTCGACGGGGCGACGGACCAGGTGGTGATGAACGTCTTCGCCTTCGAGGAGAGCTTCACCGGCGGGGTCCGGGTGTCGGCCGGGACGGCCGGCGGGGCCCCGGTGGTGCTGGTGGCGGCCGGCCCGACCGGCGGCCCGCGGGTGCAGGGGCAGATCGCCCCGACCGGGCAGGCGGTGCTCAACTTCTTCGCCTACGACGCCGGCACCCGGGCCGGGGTCCGGGCCGGGCTGATGGACGTGGACCGGGACGGGGACCTGGACATCGTCACCGCCGGCGGCCCCGGCCAGCCCCGAGACCTGCGGGGGTTCGACGTCCGCAACCTGGCCGGGCTGTCCGTCCCGTCGGCGTTCCCCGGGCTGCCGGTGGCGGCCGCGTTCGACATCACCGCCCCGACGGCCACCCTGACCACGGCCGCCGCCGACCCGACCCGGACGACCCCGCTGGCGTTCACCGCCACCTTCAGCGAGCCGGTCAACGGGTTCACCGCCGCCGACCTGTCGGTCGCCAACGGGGCGGTGTCGAACTTCGTGGCCGTCGACGGCCGGACGTTCACCTTCAACGTCACCCCGGCCGCCGCCGGGGCCGTCACCGTGTCCGTGGCGGCCGGGGCGGCGACCGACGCGGCCGGGAACGACAGCGCCGCCCCGGCGGCCGTCACCCGGACGTTCGACACCACCGCCCCGACCGCCACGGTCAACCCGCTGACCACCAACGACACCACCCCGACCGTCACCGGGACGGTGAGCGAGTCCGGGGCGGCGGTGACGGTCACGGTCGGCGGGCAGACGGTGGCCGCGACCGTCACCGGGACGACCTTCGCCGCCACCGTCCCGGCCGCCCTGGCCGAGGGGACCTACCCGGTCACGGTGACGGCGACCGACGCGGCCGGGAACGCCGGCACCTCGACCGCCGCCGGGGCCCTGGTGGTCGACACCACCGCCCCGGCGACGACCGTCACCAGCGACGCCCCGGACCCGACGAACGACGCCCCGATCCCGTTCACCGTGGCGTTCTCGGAGGACGTGACCGGGTTCACCGCGACGGACGTGACGGTGACCAACGGCACCGCGTCGAACTTCACCGCGGTGGACGCCCGGACGTTCACCGTCGACGTGACCCCGGCCGGCCAGGGGGCCGTCACCGTCGCCGTCCCCGCCGGGGCCGCGACCGACGCGGCCGGGAACGGGAGCACGGCCGCGGCCGCCGTCGCCCGGACGTTCGACACCGTCGCCCCGACGGCGACGGCCAACGCCCTGACCACCAACGACGCCACCCCGACCATCACCGGCACCGTGAACGACCCGGACGCGACCATCACGGTCACGGTCGGCGGGCAGACGGTGACGGCGACCGTGACCGGGTCGACCTTCTCGGCGACGGTGCCGACGGCCCTGGCCGAGGGGACCTACGACATCGCGGTGTCGGCCACGGACGACGCCGGGAACACCGGGTCGGCCACCCGGACCGGCGGGCTGGTGATCGACCTGACCGCCCCGACCGGCACCGCGGCCACCACCGCCGCCGACCCGACCAACCTGGGCGCCATCCCGTTCACCGTCACCTTCGACGAGGCCGTGACCGGGTTCGCGAGCACCGACGTGACCGTAACGAACGGCGCCGTCACGAACTTCGTGGCGGGCGCGGACGGCCGGACGTTCTCCTTCGACGTGACCCCGGCCGCCGACGGGGCGGTGGCCGTGTCGGTGGCCGCCGGGGTGGCGACCGACATCGCCGGCAACCCGAACGCGGCGGCCGCCGAAGTCTCCGTCACCTCCGACCGGACGCCGCCGGCGGCGACCCTCACCACCAACGCCCAGGACCCGACCGCCGTCAGCCCGATCCCGGTGACGGTGACGTTCGACGAGGACGTGACCGGGTTCGACGCGGCGGACGTGGCGGTCGCCAACGGGGCGGTGGTGAACTTCGTGGCGGTGGACGCCCGGACGTACACGTTCGACGTGGTCCCGACCGCGGCCGGGACGGTGGCGGTGGCGGTGGCGGCCGGGGCCGCGGTCGACGACGCCGGGAACCCGAGCACCGCCCCGACCCCGCTGGCCGTGACGTTCACCGGGACGGTCACCAGCCCGACGATCGCCACCACCGCGACCGACCCGACCAACCTGGATGTCATCCCGTTCACGGTGACGTTCGACGACGACGTGACCGAGTTCGACGACACGGACATCACGGTCACCAACGGCACCCTGTCGAACTTCGTGATGGTGGACGCCCGGACGTTCACCTTCGACGTGGCCCCGACCGCCGACGGGGACGTGACGGTGGACATCGCCGCCGCGGCCGCGACCGACACCGGCGGCCGACCGACCGCGGCCGCGACGTTTTCCATCGTCTCCGACCGGACCGCCCCGACGACCACCGTCAACGCCCAGACGACCAACAACACCACCCCGACCATCACCGGCACGGTGAGCGAGGCCGGGTCGACCGTGACGGTCACGGTCGGCGGGCAGACGGTCACCGCCACCGTCACCGAGACGACCTTCACCGCCACCCTCGCCACCCCCCTGGCCGGGGGGACGTACGACATCGTGGTGACGGCCACCGACGCGGCCGGGAACACCGCCTCGGCCACCCTCACCGGCGGGCTGGTGATCGACACCACCCCCCCGACCCCGACTGTCACTACCTCCGCGCTGGACCCGACCAACCTGGCGGTCATCCCGTTCACCGTCACCTTCGACGAGGACGTGAGCGGGTTCGACGAGGCGGACATTTCGGTCACCAACGGGACCGTCTCGAACTTCGTGGCGGGGGACGCCCGGACGTTCACCTTCGACGTGGCCCCGGCCGGGGACGGGCTCGTGACGGTGGACCTCGCCGCCGGGGCCGCCCAGGACCTCGTCGGCAACGACAGCGTCGCCGCGTCGGCCTCGGTCACGTCCGAGCGGTTCGACCCGACGGCGGTGGTGACGACGACCGCCGGGGCGGCCACCAACGCCTCCCCCATCCCGTTCACCGTCACCTTCAGCGAGGACGTGACCGGGTTCACCGACGCCGGGCTGGCGGTGACCAACGGGACCGCGTCGAACTTCGTGGCGGTCGACGCCCGGACGTTCACCTTCGACGTGACCCCGGCGGGCGAGGGGACGGTGACGGTGGCGGTCGCCGCCGGGGCCGCCCAGGACCTGTTCGGGAACACCAACCCGGCGTCGGCCGCGGCCGCGGTCGAGTACGACATCACCGGCCCGACCCCGACCGTCTCGACCACCGCGGCCGACCCGACCAACCTGGACGCCATCCCGTTCGCGGTCGTGTTCGACGAGGACGCGACCGACTTCGTCGAGGCGGACATCACGGTGGTGAACGGGACGGTGACGAACTTCGTGGCGGTGGACGCCCGGACGTACACGTTCGACGTGACCCCGGACGGGGACGGGGTCGTAACCGTGTCGGTGGCCGCCGGTGTGGCCACCGACGCCCTCGGGAACCCCAGCCCGGCGTCGGCCCCGGTCACCGTCACCTCCGACCGGGACGCCCCGGGCGTCGCCGGGGTGACCGTGGACGCGGCCGCCACCCCGGACGGGGCCTACACCGTCGGGGCGGTGATCGACATCCTGGTGACGTTCGCCGAGGCGGTGGTGGTGGACACGGCCGGCGGCACCCCGACCCTGGCCCTGAACTCGGGCGGGACGGCGACCTACCTGGGCGGCAGCGGGACGACCGCCCTGACCTTCCGGTACGTCGTCGGGGCCGGGGACGACGCGGCCGACCTGGACTACGCCTCGGCCGCCGCCCTGGCCCCGAACGGCGGGGCGATCGCCGACACGGCCGGCAACCCGGCCGACCTGACCCTGCCGGCCCCCGGCGGGTTCGGGTCGCTCGGGGCGGCCCGGGACATCCGGGTCGACACGACCGGCCCGACCGGGACGATCGACGCCGCCTCGGTCGGGGCCGTCACCGGGACGGCGGCCGACGCCAACTCGGGGGTGGCCGCGGTCACGGTCAGCATCTTCGACCCGGTCTCCATGCTGTACTTCGACGGGGTCGGGTTCACCAGCGCGACCGAGGTGTTCCTGGCGGCGACCGACACGTCCGGGGCGGGCACCTTCGCCACCTGGTCGTTCACGATCGCGGCCGGGACCTACGACGTGCGGGCGGTGGTCGCCGACGCCGCCGGCAACGAAACCACCCTCGGCCCGACGACCGTGACGGTATCGTAGCCTGGCGAACACAGGCCGGGAGGCCTGTGCCACCAGGAACACAGCACAGGCCGGAATGCCTGTGCCACCAGGAACACAGCACAGGCCGGAATGCCTGTGCCACCAGGAACACAGCACAGGCCGGAATGCCTGTGCCTTTTCTTTGGTGGCACAGGCCTCCCGGCCTGTGCTGCTGATCGCCGCCCGGGAAAATCCGTAAACAGTTCTGACATCCGCCGGCCCGGCCGGCGTCATGGTGGGCGGCGGCGAAAATCCCGCCCGCCGGCCGGCGAATCCCCGGTGTCCGTCCCGCGGCCCCGGTTACGGGGGAGGCGATGCTCTTCCGGCTGAGCCAGGTCACGAAAACCTACGGCCCGATCACCGCCCTCCGCCGGCTGACGGTCGAGGCCGGGCCGGGGGCGGTCGGGCTGCTCGGCCCGAACGGGGCCGGCAAGACCACCCTCATCCGCACCCTCCTCGGGCTGATCGACATCGACTCCGGGGACGGCGAGGTCCTCGGGCTGGACATCCGCGGCCGGGCCCTGGATGTCCGCCAGCGGGTCGGGTTCATGCCGGAGGACGAGTGCCTGTTCCCGGCCGTGCCCGGGGTCGGGTTCGTGGCCTACGCCGGCGAGCTGTGCGGGATGGCCCCGGCCGACGCCATGCAGCGGGCCCACGAGGTCCTGAACTACGTCGGG
>JAIEQN010001044.1 GCA_019747685.1 Gemmataceae bacterium | reverse complement strand
CCCCCGCCCGAGTCCATCATCTGCATCATCTGCCGCATCATCATCATCTGCATCATCTGCCGCATCATGTCCGGCCCGGCCGCTCCCTGGCCCATGCCGCCCATGCCGCCCCCGCCCTGGCCCATCATCATCTGCATCATCTGCCGCATCATGTCCGGCCCCATCCCGCCGCCGCCCTGGCCCTGGCCGCCCCCCTGGCCGCCCCCGCCCGAGTCCATCATCTGCATCATCTGCCGCATCATCATCATCTGCATCATCTGCCGCATCATGTCCGGCCCCATGCCGCCCTGCCCGCCCCGGTCCGCCGGCGTCTGGCCCATCTGCATGAGGGCCAGCCACTCCGGGGGGATCTCGTTCAGCTGCTGCCGCTGCTTCTCGGTGAGAACCGCCCGCGCCTGCTCGCGCGCCGATTGGTCGAGCTTCTCGAGTTCCTTCCGCTGCTTGTCCTCCAGGCCCAACTCTTTGGCGCGGGCCAGGACCGCGGCGGGGCTGTCGAGGCCGATGCGCAGGTCGGCCGGGCCGGTCATCGTGTCGGCCTTCGCCCGGCCGCCGGCCTTCCCGGCCGGCGGCCCCTCCGACTTGGTCGGCGCGGGCGGTTGCGCGTCCTTCGTCTGCCCCGGCTCCTGCTTGCCGTCCTTCTTCGGCTCCTCGGGCTTGCCGTCCTTCTTCTGCCCGGCGGGCGGCTGGCCGGCAGCGGTGGACCGGACGGCGTACGCGACCGGGAACAGGGCGAGGACTGCCACCGCGAGGAGCGATGCGCCCCTGGCCCCGGGGTTGAATCGCCGGGTAAGCGGCTCCGTGTGCGGCGTCGTCGGGTCGGTGATATGGTTCGTCATGGTAGTCCCTCCTTCGCGGTACAATCAGGGCCACGTCTTCCGGAAAAACCCGCGCCCGGCCGGCACGACGGGCGGGCGGGGCGGGAGCGCACGAACTTCATTCGGCCGGCCGTCCGGCGGCGAGCGTCTGGACGTACGCTGCCACGGCCTTGATCTCCGCGTCCGAGAGCCGGCCGCCGAACGCCGGCATCCCGGGCGGGATCCCCTGGCGGACGGCCGCCCGGACCTGCCATCGGGTCAGCCCGCCGCCCGCCAGCGGCGGCCCCGCACCCCGGCAGCAAGCCCGCGCTCCTTCCCCCCCGCCGCCGTGGCACCGGGCGCAAAACTCCCGGAACACCTGCCGGCCCTGCGCCGGCACTTCCCACCCGGCCGGGCCCGGCTGAGTCCCGAAGGCCGGTGCCGCCGCGGCCGGCCCGACACGGCCGGCCGCGGGGCGGGCTCCACCCGGCCCGCCGCCGGTGAGGGCCGGGGTTGCCCCGGCGGCGACGAGGGCGGTCAGGATTAGCCCGCCCAACCTCCCCGGCTCCTGCCGCTGTCCGCCGGGGGTCGCTGCCGTCCGTCCGTTGTCTCTGGTTTCCACGGGCCGTTCCCCGGTTAGCCCTAGTTCCGTTGCCCCATCATCGGGCACGGGCACCCCATCCCACCCGCCCGACCGCGGCCCGTCCCCGGCTGCCGCGCGGCGGCCGGGGCACCGGTCTCGCCCCAGCCCGGCCCGGCCCCCCGGCCTCGGTTGAGTGAGGCGACGTAGTCGGCCACCGCCCGGATCTGGTCCGCCGGGAGCCGGCCGCCGAACGACGGCATGAGCGGCGGGATCCCCCCGCGGACCGCCGCCTCCACCTCCCCCGGCCCGAGCCCGACGTTCGCCAGCGGCGGGGCGGCCCCCCGGCCCTCCGCCTGCAGCCCGTGGCAACTGGCGCAGTTCCGCCGGAACACGAGGCGGCCCGCCATCTCCGTCTCGACTCCGCCCGGCTGCCGGGCGGCCGCATCACCCGGGGCCCCGCCGGGGCCGGTGCCCCGGTCGGGGTCCTGGCGTCCCTCTGGGCCGCGAGTCGGGGCCGCGCCGGGGCTGGTGTCCGGGTTGAGGGAGGCCACGTACTCCGCCACGGCCTGGATCTGGTCCGCCCGGAGCCGGTTGCCGAACGCCGGCATGAGCGGCGGGATCCCTGCGCGCACCACCATCTCGACCACCCCCCGGCCCAGGCCGACGTTCGCCAGGGGGGGAAAGGCCGCCCGGCCCTGCGCCTGAATTCCGTGGCACCGCGCACAGTGCTGCCGGAACACGAGGCGGCCCGACGTCTCCCCTTGTTCGCCCCCGCCCGCCGTCCGGGCGGCGGTCCGGGGCGCGACCGCCCCGGGCAGGACCGCGGCGAGGCCGAAGCCGACGGCCCCGACGACCGCCAAGCCCAGGCCGGCAACGGCCGCCGCCTTGATCACCTCACGCCGCTCGGGTGTCATGCCCGTTCCCCAGATGAACCGCGCGGGCGGCCGCCCTGTCGTACCTCTCCGGGCCGCGGGGGGTGGCCGACCCCCGCCCGACGCGGCCCCGCAACCAGTTGCGGGACCGCGCCACAGGCCGCGAACAGGGGCCGGCGACCCGAACCCCGGCCGTCCGGCTTTAGAGTCCCTATCTTTCGCATTTTCTCCCATTTGCCAACGGTTAGCAACTTCAATGCCATCAGGACTCTCCCCCACGGTGACTTACCGTCCCCAGTCTCCGCCCGCCCGGCCGGGCCGGGGTGGGTCGGCCCCCGGTTCGCGATCGTGTCGGCCGGTTACTCCGGCCCCGTACCCGCGCCCCCTTCCCGCGCCCCACCCGGCCCGGACGCCTCCCCACGTCCGGGATGGTTCTCGCGGTGGCGTCCCCGCCCGTCCGCGGACCCTATGCCGCACCCGCCTCCCATCCCGCACCCCCGGGCCATCCCGCCGCAGCCGCGCATCATCACGAGCAGGAACGCCACCAGTAACCCGATGCCGACGACCCATTGCAATGTGTCCGAAGTCATGGGCGTACTCCTCCGTTGGTCGGTCATCCCACGTACGGGCAGTGGATCCCGGCGGCCGGCCAGAGCGCGTGCGGCAGCGGCACCAGGATCAGGAGCATCAGGGCGAAGGTGGCGTACCCGAGCAGCCGGCGGCCCGGGGTCACCGGCGTCACGTCGTTCAGCGGCGGCGTGGGGTCCCCCGCGACGAAGAACACGATGATCGCCCACATCAGCAGGCCGGGCCAGACGAAGATGCCCAGGAACAGCAGCGACCACATGGCGATGCTGCTGACGGCCCCGCCGAGGCGGTAGCCGAACACCGCCCGGGCCGCGTGGCCGCCGTCGAGCTGGCCGACCGGCAGCAGGTTCAGGCCGGTGATGAAGATCCCCAGCCAGCCGGCGAACGCGAGCGGGCTGAGCTGGAGCACGCACCCGTGCCGCAGGGCCTCCGGCATCGCCAGCTTCGCCAGGAGGGCGAGGAGCAGCGACGACCCGGCGGACGTGCCGCCGACGACCGCGGGCGGGGCAGTGGCCGCCGGGTCGGCCGGGTCCGCCGGCGCGGTCACCCGGCCCCCGACGACCGTCCCGGGTACCGCCGAGGACTGCCCCAGCCCGATCAGCAGGAGCGGGATCGCCACCACGAGGCCGGCCAGCGGGCCGGCCACCGCGACGTCGAAGAGCGCCCGCCGGTTCTCGGTGGGCGAGCGCATCTGGATGAACGCCCCGAACGTCCCGAGGGCGGACGGCAGGGGGATGAAGTACGGCGGGGTGACCCGGATGCCGTGGTAGCGGGCCGCGACGGAGTGGCCGAGTTCGTGGACCCCGAGGACCGCGAGCAGGGCCAGCGCGTAGGGCAACCCGACGGCGAACCGGCCCGGCTCGCGGAGGAGGTCCACCCCCTGCTGCGCCGCCCCCGCCCAGGTCGTCGTCACGACCGTCAGGGCGAAGAGCAGCAGGGGGACCCACGGCCGGGCCGGCCGCTCCAGCGTCGCCTCCTCGACGGTCTTGGGCAGCAGGACGAGGGCCGCCCCGTGCCGCTCGTCCTCCTGGAGCATCGGCACCGTGTCGGCCGGCAACTCCCGCCGGAGCCGCTCATAGGCCGCCTCGGCCGGCCCGCGGAGCGGGCCGTAGAACACCCGCACCCCGTCCTCCTCGACCGCCCCGTGGACGCCCATCACCTCCCGGACCACCCCGGGCTGCTCCCCTTCGGGAATTGGTCGCGGCTCTGGCACCGCCGCCACGGCCGGCCCCGCGGACCACCCGAACAGCCCCCAGATCAGCCAGAAGCACAAGGGCAGGACGAACCAGAACCACAGACCGCCGGCGATGAGCGGGCCGCCGGGCAGGAGGAACAGGACCGCCACCGGTAGCAGCAGGGCCAGGACCAGCAGGAGCTGCAACCACAGCGCGCTTCGGACTCGCCCGTTCATCGACTCGGTCTCCTCGTTCCCGTGCCGCTTGCAAACAACCGGTCGGGGATTCAGATGCTCCGCGCGAGTATCTCTTCTCCGGAAGCACCGTCACGGACGCGGATGGCACGGGCGACGTCCGAGACGACGATGAGGCCGTCCCCTCCGGCTTCGGGCCGGCTCGCGTCGAGCATCGCCTGGGTAAACTGCTCGACGTCTTGGTCGGCGCAGACTACCTCCAACCGCAGTGCGTCCCGGAGGCCGTAGCCCCCGGTGCCCGCGGTCTCGGGGTCCGGGGAACCCGGGTCACAGCCGGGCCCGGCCAAGTGGACCTCCGCGACCGCGACCAGGCGGGCACCCGCCCGGCAGAGCGCGTCGAGCACCGGGGCGAGGGTGGGGCGCCGGATGTACGCCTTGATCTCCTTCATGACGGGTGGCCCTCCGGGGCGCCTTTCGCCTCACCGCCCGCCGCCGGTCCGGTGCCGCGGCGTCCGGCATGCCGGTCGATGGCGCGGAACAAGTGTCTCCAGTCACCCCACCGCGGGAGGAACATCGGCACCCGCCGCCGGTAGTCCCGGTACCGATCCCCGAACCGCTCGATCATCTGCCGCTCCTCCCTCCGGGCGAGCAGCACGTAGGCGGTCACGATGACCGGGAACATCACCACGGAGAAGAGCGTCGGCCAGTGGACGACGCCCTCGCCGAAGACCGCCAGGAAGATGCCGGTGTACTGGGGGTGCCGCACGACCCCGTACAGCCCGTCGGCGGCCAACCGCCCCTCCCGGCTCGCGCGGTAGACCTCCCGCCACCCCTCGACCAGCAGGATCACTCCCAGCACCACGAGGGCGTAGCCGACCACCATCGCGACCACCATGGGGAGGTCGCCGAGGCCGAAGAGTTGCGACCAGAGGTTGCTGCTCGCCGAGTCGGTGACGTCGAGGCCGAAGAACCGGGCCAAGAGGTAGAGGGTCAGCGGGAACCCGTACATCTCGGCGTAGAAGGCGATGACGAACGCCTGGACCAGCCCGGCCCGGGCCCACTCCCGCCAGCCCTTGGGGGCCACGAACCGGTAGAAGACCCAGGAGACGAGGACGACGACGACGGCCGCCAGCCCCCACCCGTATGCCCTGCCCATGCGGTTCGCCTCCCATGTCCCCACTCAGACGATGTAACGCTGCCAGCTCCCGTACCGTTCCTTCACATTGCCGCGGGGCAGGCTAAGGAGAATCAACGCGGCTCCTACTGCCACGCCGTTCCACTGGACCCCCGCCGTGAGGCCGGCGAGAAGCCAGGGGGCCGCGACCAGCCAGGCGCCGAGAAGGATGTTGACGAACCGCGCGGCACGGGCCACTTCTCCGATGGCGATCACGGCAAACGTCACGACCAGGGCGCCCACCAGATGGTCGCTGTCCGCCGCCGCGCCCTCGGTCCCGAAAACCGAGGGTGCAAACATGAGCCATACGCCTAGCCCCGCGCTGACCACGAGGTTCCAGGACACGGTCTCCCAGTTCATCGCCGACAGGAATTCCGCACCGGCCGATCGGCGGGGAGGTTTGATGTCCTCGGCGTTTTCCAGCGTGCCGCCCACCCAGAACGTGCGCCAGAACGGCTTCCCTTCGCGACGGCTCTGGATCAAAAACTGCACCATGGCGACGACCTCGTCCAGCGCGGGGGAGATCATGATGACCATGGCGACCGCCGTGACCAGGCACAGCGTACACCAGGCCCCGACGGCAAGGGGCTGGAGGATGATAAGAACGATGCTGACAATGCCGAGCGGCACGACGAGAAAGCCGAACATCGCCACCATCCAGGGCATCTCGCGCCAGCGCTTCGGGCCCCCCATGAAGCCGGAGAGCACTTCCAAGATGTAGGCCACGGCCCCCAGGCCGGCGTCGGAGATCGGCCAGGCCCGCGAGACCTCCGACTCCAGAACCCGTTTCGTGCCGTCGCCGAAGAACGGGTCCCAAACGGCCGGAACGTGCCCGAGTTGGTAAGCGGCCAGGTAGCGGGAAATGAAAAACCCGACGAAGGCCAGGGCGATGATCGGCCCGCGCTGCCACCAGGACGAAGGGTTGTAGCTCCAGCCCGGGGGCACCTCCGGCCCGGGCAGCATCATGACCATGTGATGGGCCTGACCCGGCATCATGGGGATGAGGACGGAAAACGCGATGGCCAACGCGCCAACGACCGTGTCGTTGAGGTAAGCCGCCCCAGTCGGCGCCCAAAAGACCAGCGGCGCGAACAACAGCCAGATGCCCGTGAAACACACGCCCCAGCGCGCCAGGTCGAAGCGAAGAGAGAGCGACAGGGTGCCGAAGAGCACGAGCAACGCCCCGCTGAGGATGTCACTCCACGCCAGCGCCGTGCTGCCGTACACGAACATGGCGGGGCTGGTCATTAGCCAGACGCCCAGCACGATATTCGTGAAGTTGGTCCAAAGCATGCTTTTGTGATGCTGCCGCATCATTTCGTGGTGCCGCCCCATGCTCTGGTCACCGCCGCGTTGTCCATGCGCCATCTCTCCATGCTCTTGTTGGGCCACCAGCTTCATACCGCACTTCGGGCACGCGCCCGGGGTGTCCTGCCGGACCTCCGGGTGCATCGGGCAGGTGTAGGTCGTGGACTGCTTCTGTTCAGCCGGCATGGGACTCCTCCCGCGGGCGGTCGGCCTTCCCGAGCCACGACGGCGGCTCCAGGTCGTTCTCCCGGTACCACCCGGCCGGGTCGTCCTTCAGGGCGGCGACCATCCCCGGCAGCGTCTCGCGGAGGGAGTGCTTCGGCTCCCACCCGAGCAGCGTGCGGGCCCGGGTGACGTCCAGCTCGTAGTGGTCGTCGGCCCGGTCGATCATCCACGGCTTGATGAACGGCTCCCCGCCGAACGGCAGGTGGTCCTGCACCCACGCCCCCGCCTTCGCCACCGCCTTCGGGACCTGCTGGGTCTCCCACTCCTCGCCGTGGATCAGCCGGCCGAAGGACCGCTGGAGTTCGTCGTAGCCGAGGGTTTCCGGCTCCCCGATCAGCAGGGTGGTTTCCGGGGGCAGTTGGGCGCGTCGCTCGACCGCCCGGGCGATGGCGTCCACCACGTCGTCGAGGTGGACGAACGCCTGGCCGCGGGAGGTGTCGCCCGGGTAGACGCGGCCGGTCGCCCACCGCTCGTAGATCCGCTGGACCTGGTGGGCGAGCGGGATCGAGTGGCAACGGTCGTCGTACACCCCGGCGATCCGCAGGACCACCGCCGGGATGTCGCCCCGCTCCCGGCGGATCAGCTCCTCGGTCCGGTCCTTCGAGACCGGGTAGTCCCACGCCGGGTCGATCGGCGAGTCCTCGGTGATCTTCCGGCCGGGCTCGCCCGGGGCGTGGACGAGCATGGTGCTGGAGAACAGGAACTGCCCGACCCGGAAGCCCTTCAGCGCGCCGAGCAGCCGCCCGGTCCCCCGGACGGTCACCTCCTCGTACTTCGGGCTCGGCTCGCCGGAGAAGTCGTAGTACGCGGCCAGGTGGACGACCGAGGCGATCTCCTCCCCGTAGCCGTGCCGGACCCGGTCGAGGGCGGCGCGGACGCTCTCGTCGGAGGTGAGGTCCACGCAGACGCACTCGGCCTCGGGCGGCGGGTGCGGCGGGCCGGCGCGGTCGAACCCGGCGACTCGGAACCGCTCGGCGAGCCGCCGGACCACCGCAGAGCCGATCAGCCCGCTGCTCCCGGTCACGATGACGGTCTCGCGGTTCGTGTCCATTGTGTGTCCTCCGGGTCGGACGCGGGCCTCGGGTTGGCCGTCAAGGGGTCGCCGCTACTGGGTCTCTCGGTAGCACGGCATTCTGAAACAGAGATGCCGAGGATCATGTCCGCCCCGGGACCACCGGGGCCGACGTCCGCAGCGCCGACGGAAAACGACCCCGGCCGGGGGCGGACGACAGCCCGTGGTACTCCGATCAGCGGTGGTGCCCGCCGTACCCGTGATGGTGGTGCCCGCCGTAGTAGCCGCCGGAGTAGGCCGGGTAGCCACCGTATCCGCCGTAGTAGGCTGGGTAGCCGCCGGAGTAGGCACCGTACCCGCCGGAGTAGTACCCGCCCCCGCCGTAGCCGCCGCCACAGCCCTGGGCCTGGGCCGGGGAAGGCGATAAGACGGCAGCCAGGCCGACGACGGCCAGGGCCAGAATGAACTTCCGCATGGATCGGTCCTCCATAAGAGACAGGGTTCGAAAACTGACACCGCCCAGAAACACGACCGGGGCCAGACAGAGTTCGGGGCGGGGCAACGGTCCCGGGGTGCCGAAGCCCGCGCCGGGCAATGTCGCCCGGCGGGTCACCCGCGGCCGGCCTGGCCGTCCCGCTACTTCTTGCCGCCCATCATCTCGGCCATCTCCCGGCACTCCTTCGCGGTCTTCCGGCACGCCTCGACGACCGCCTTCATCTCCGGGTCGTTGAGCTTCTCGCACTCCTTGGCGCAGGCGTCGCAGCACTCGGCGCACGCCCGGCAGCAGGCCCCCATCAGCGGGCTCTCGCGGGCGCACAGCGCGGCCGCCGCGTGGCAGGCCGTCGCCGTGTCGATGCACAGGTGCTCGGCCCGGGCGTAGTCCTGCTTGCCGGCCGCGAGCCGGGTGTGGCAGTGGTGGAACCCGGCGTCGCACTCCTCCGCGCACTCGTGGCAGGTGCGGGCGGTCTTCCGCCCGTGCCCCTTGTGCCCGCCCTTCTTGTCGTCCTGCGCCCCCGCGGCGGCCGCCACCCCGGTAGTGGCCAGCCCCGCGGTCAGCCCCAGCGCCCCCAGCGCGTTGCGTCGGTCCATGTCCTTCTCCCTCGTGGTGTCGAACCGGCTGTCCGCGGGCCGCGACGCGCGGCCCGCCCCCTTCCCCCGTTCTGTTCCGTGAGGCCCGATCCCTCTCCGGGCATTATCGGCCCTACACCGTGGTGCAGGGTCAATCAGTGCGTCTGTTCACTATCGGCCGCCCGCTGGATCTCCTTCGGGTTGCCGGGCGGACCCGCGCGGCCTCGTAGGCCGACCCGGGCAGCTTAGCGCGTCCGGGCCAGCCGGCCGATCGCCAAGACGACGAGGGCGATCAGGGCGGAGGGGAGGGCGACGCCGAGCAGCATCTTCAGCCAACCCATCAGCATCATCTGCTCCATCACCTTCCCACTCCCCCGTCTGGCTCCGGCGTACGAGCCGTGCTACCCGACCCGGGTCACCCCCCGCACGTCCGCAAACCCGATACCGTACCGTATCGCCCGGTGCTACCCACCCGCCGGCTGATGCTCAGGCACCCCCGCCCCTTCCCGGGCCGCCGGCCGGACCTCGGCCCACCACTTCCAGATGGTGTGGACCGCGGGGGAGATGAGCAGTTCCAGGATGAAGGAGGGGATCACCCCCGCCGATCATTCAGGGCGGCGATCCGCTCATCGTCAGCGGGGCCCGTTCGACCCGGCCGGTGGCCCCCCCGATCCGCTGCCGGATCTCGGACGGATGGTGACCGCAGCCCGGCCGGGGGAAACCTCTTCCCCTCGCCCGTGTCCATCACGGCCATGTCCACGCCGGCGGGCGAGCCCGCGCCCTGCCTGCCGCCCAACTGCTCGGCTCAGCGGTAAACCGGGCCGAGCCACCCGCGGGCATGGGCGTACCACAGGCCGCCGCCGACCACTAAGGCCGCGGCTAGAGCGGTTTCGGCTTACCCGTAGCGTCGTAGCCGCAGTGGTGGATGTAGTTCCGGCACTCCCGTGGGTCGAACAAGTGGACCAGCCAGCCGAGCCACTCGATCAGTTCCGGCACGGCCCGGGCGGCGACCCGCCGGAGCGCCGCCTTGAGCTTGGCGAACGCCATCTCGATCGGGTTCAGGTCCGGGCTGTACGGCGGCAGGAGCGCCAGCCGGCACCCGGCCCCCTCGACCAGCTCGCGGACCCGCCGCCCCTTGCGGGCCGGCAGGTTGTCCAGCACCACCACGCCCCCCGGCCGCAGGCACGGGACGAGGTCCGCCTCGACCCACCGGGCGAACAGCTCGGCCGTCATCGGCCCGTCCGCCACGGCCGTCGCCCGCAGCCCGCCGGCCGTCAGGGCGCTGACCACGGTCATCGACTTCCAGTGCCCGTGCGGCACCCGGCCGACCACCCGCTCGCCCCGCGGGCCGCGGGCGTACCGGCGGTGCATCTGGGTGTTGACGTGCGTCTCGCCCACGAACACCGGCCGGCCGGCCGCCGCCGACGGCTGGTCCGCCCGCCAGGCGGCCCGGGCGGCGGCTACGTCCGGGCGGTCCTGCTCGGCCGCCCGGGCCGACTTTTTTTCCGCGTCAGCCCGAGCCGCCGGAGGGCGACGCTGAGGGTCGACAGGGCCACGGCCAGCCCGAGCGACCGCCGCAGCTCGTCGAGCGTGATGTCCGGCCGGGCGGCGACCGCGGCGAGCAGGTCGGGCTCGCGGCCGGCGAGC